>CALVXR010000081.1 GCA_944371445.1 uncultured Bacilli bacterium | reverse complement strand
CATTTATTTTAGTCGTGAACTAAAACCTTTTTGGCGTGGAATAATTTATTTGATAAGGCAGCAAACTATTCAAAATATCTGCCAATTTTTAAAAATTTACATATTGACTTTTACCAGATGTTCTATTTATAAGTTAACATCTATCACATAATATTACAATAATAATTTTTTCCTTTTATGTAAATCATATGTTAATCTAAAAAGATTATCTACATATTAATTTCACTTTTTCTTACAGTTATAACAGGTCTAATACCACAAGCATTAGCAGTTGTAACCGGAAGATCACTTAATGTCCCATTTATACTTACATACCAAACACTTGATGGTCTATCCTTTACTGGTGTTTGTACCCAATATCCATAAGTATTATCATCTGATATTTTGCATCCAAAACCTGAACAAGAATTTAAGTAATCAAAAAGATAATAATATTTACTTGTTCCTTCTCCTCTATTTGGGTCATAAGATGTACTATTAGTATCTAAATAAAACCAATCTTTATACCCAGATGTCGCACTATTAAAGTTTTTGTTACCTGTTATCTGTGCTATTTCGTTTGCTGTTATAAGCCTAATTTCTAAATCTTTTTTCCATGATATTGTATCATTGATAAGTGCAGTTTTAGCTTCACTCATAGAAGCATCCCCATACGAATTGTAAACTACATTATAAGTTGTATTATGATCTAATATAAGATTTATATAGTCACTTTTATTATTCCCACCAAATGTATACCATTTTAAACATCCTGTTTTTGTTTCATTTATACTATTTTCTTCTTTATATTCACTACATAATTTACCTGTTTCTGGATTAAAATAAACTATTTGACCATCATTTATATCATTACCACTTTCTGTATCTTCTTTTACAAAACAAGTTCCTTCATTATAAATCTCTACTTTTACTTTTTCACTAGTAGCATCCTTTTTTGCACACCATTTTTTATCTTTATCAAATAATGCAAACGAAATATTACCACTTTTATCTATTTCTGCATTTCCACCATAAGGTTCTTCTCCAGATAACTTAAGTCCACTATTTGGAAATGTAAAATTTTCTATATTTATACTATTTCCATTAGCAATCCTTTCAATATAATTTAGTCTTAGAGCATCCAATACCCCATAAGCCGTATCTTCAAACACTTTTTTTCTTGCATTTTCTATTATATTTATAATAGCTGGTGTTGCAATAAGAAATATTACTGAAAGTAAAATTAATACAGATAAAAGTTCTATTAAAGTAAACCCTTTTTTATTCATTTTATTCTACCCTTTCTATCATAATATTAACATATGAAGACTTTTTTTTCAATGAAAAAAATAATGACTAAGCATTATTTTTTATCTTTTATTTGAGTATTTATCTTATTAATAAATTCATCTAATTTCATAGTTATAGTCTCATCACTTCCATGAATTCTATAACTTATTAAATTTTCATTTTTTTCTTTATCACCTAATATAAGAGTATAAGGTATTTTATTTGAAATACTTTCTCTCATTTTATAAGATAATTTTTCGTTTCTATCATCTAAACTTACTCTAATATTATTTTCTGTAAGTATTTCTTTTATTTTTGTTGCATATTCTAGATGATACTCATTATTTACTGGAATAATGTTTATTCCTACTGGAGCTAGCCAAAGTGGGAACACACCACCAAAGTGTTCTATTAATATACCAATAAATCTTTCTATTGATCCATATATAACTCTATGAAGCATAATCGGTCTTTTTTTACTTCCATCTGAATCAATATAAGTTAAATCAAAGCGTTCTGGAAGCTGCATATCAAGCTGTATAGTACCACATTGCCATTCTCTACCTAGAGAGTCTTCTACTTTAAAATCTAGTTTTGGTCCATAGAATGCTCCATCACCTTCATTTATAACATAATCTTTACCTGCTTTTTTTAAAGCGTTTCCTAGAATACTTTCTGCTTTATCCCAAGTTTCTATCTTTCCTATATATTTATCAAGTGGTCTAGTCGAAAGTTCTACATGGTAAGAAAGATTAAATATATGATACATTCTGTCTATGAAATTTACTAATCTTATAATTTCTTCTTCCATTTGATCTTCTCTCATAAAAATATGAGCATCATCTTGAGTAAAATTACGAACTCTAAATAATCCTGATAAAGCTCCAGATGCTTCATGTCTATGTACAAGTCCAAGTTCACCACACCTTATTGGAAGATCTTTATATGAATGTATACTATTTTTATATACTAGCATTCCTCCAGGACAATTCATTGGTTTAATTGCAAATAATTGATTATCAATCTGACTTGTATACATATTTTCACGATAATTTTTCCAGTGTCCAGATATTTCCCATAATTCTTGGTTAAGCATAATTGGTGTTTTAATAAATTCATATCCCTCTTTTTTATGTTCTTCATACCAGAAATCTTCAAGTGATTTTCTTAATATCATTCCATTTGGAAGCCAAAAAGGAAATCCTGGTCCATATTCACTTATCATAAATAAATTAAGTTCTTTTCCTAATTTTCTATGATCTCTTTTTTTTGCTTCTTCTAAAAGAGTTAAATGTTCATTAAGTTCTTCCTCTGTTTCAAAACATACCCCATATATTCTTTGAAGCATTTTATTATTTGAATCACCTTTATAATATGCTCCACTTACTTTAAGTAATTTGAAATGTTTTAATAGTTTTGTAGATTCTACGTGTGGCCCCCTACATAAATCAATAAATTCGCCTTGTCTATATGCTGATATTACTTCATCATCATTTAATGAATTAATAATATCAAGTTTATATGGATCATTTTTAAACATTTCTAATGCTTCTTTTTTAGTTAATTCTTCTCTTTTTATAAGTTTATTCTCTTTTACTATTTTTTTCATTTCTTTTGATATTTTATTAAGGTCATCTTCTGTTACTACAGTATCTCCTAAATCAATATCATAATAAAATCCTTCTTTTATAGTTGGTCCAACCCAAAATAAAGCATTTGGGTATAATCTTTTAACTGCATGTGCAAGTAAATGCGCACATGAATGATTTAAAATATTTAGTTTTTCATTTTCTTTTATATTAATCATAATTTCTCTCCTTCTTTAATATTTTATAATTTTCATTTGTTTCAAAAACAAATTTTTTATTTTTAATCTTTTCTAATGTTACTTCTATTATATCTCCTACTTTATATACGTTATTATTTTTATCAATAAGTATACCATTTCTTATTACAAAATTGTTTTTTATAGGAATTATTCCATTTATCCCATTAGTTGTTTTTATATGTATTTCTTCACTAGTCATAAAACATACTTGTGCACTTATTGTTTTTCCTATAAAGTTTGAAGCAAATTTTTCTAGTAAATAACTATTTACTTCTATTTCTAAGTTATCAGCATCTGTCTGTTTTTCAGTAAAATACTCACTATATTCACTTATTAATTTTTTAAGTTTCTCCATTTTATCAGAAGTTATACCATTTTCTAAAAATTCACTAATTACCATATGATTTAATAAATCTGAGCATTTTCTGATAGGAGACGTAAATGTTCCATAACAATTGAGGGCTAAACCATAATGACCTATATTCTTAGAATCATAAAAAGCTCTACACATTGATTTAAGCATAATACTTGATAAATATTTTATTTCTTCCTTATTTTTTCCTTCAAACATAGTTAAAATATACTTTTGAAATACTCTAGGATTATCTATATTAGATATTTTTTTTACTAAATATCCTTTTTTTGATAAATCCCATTCTAATTTATTAGTTTTTGAAATAGTTGGCTTTTCATGATTTCTATATACATAAGGTAAATCAAGATTAAAGGCAAATGAAGCAATTGTTTCATTAGCAAGAACCATAAAATTTTCTATCATAAGTTCTGCTTCACCTTTATTATAATCACTTATTAAAATAGGACTTCCCATTTCATCTACTTCAAATTTAGGTTCAGATGTTTCTACATAAATAGAACCTCTTTGCAATTTTATTTTTTGAAGTATTTTTGATAATTCATTCATTTTCAAAAGTTTAATAGCATATTTTAAATATTCACTATCACTATATCTTCCTAATAAAATATCATTAACAGCATTATAATTCATCTGTTTATCATTTTTTATAATACTATTAAATATTTGAAAATCTATTATATTTCCATTTTTATCTATGTCAAGCATACACGTTTTAGCAAGTTTTACTTCTCCTTCATTTAATGAACATAAATGATTGCTAAGAATCTCTGGAAGCATTGGTACTACATAGTTAGATGGATAAAGACTTGTCGTTCTTTTTAATGCTTCTTTAAATATATATGAATTTATGTCTATATAAGAAGATACATCTGCTATATGAACATATAATCTATATTTATTATTATCATACTCTAATGATACAGCGTCATCCAAATCTTTAGCTGTTATAGGATCTATAGTAAAAGTCTCTAAGTTTGTTAAATCTATTCTTTTATCTATTTTTTCTTTTAAAATTGTATTTGATAACTTTTCTGCTTCTTTAATTACTTTTTCATTAAAGTAAACATCAAAACCAAAATCAATTATTAAAGATTCTATTTCATTAGTAATTATATTTTTAGTATTTATTTGTTTTATAAATTCTAAATTATCATCATTTATTTCAGCAATTATTCTATCTCCTATTTTAAACCCTTTTATATCTAATTTAAATTCTTTATAACTAGTTCCTACTGGAATCCATTTTAAACTTCCATCTTTTTCAATTAATTCAAAAACATGTTTTTTACTATGTCTTTTAACAACTTCTAAAACTTTTCCAGTATTTTCAGTTTCAATTGAGACTGTAACTAAATCACCTATGTATGCCGTATTAATATATTCAAATGGAATATATATTTTTTTATCGTTTTGTTTAATATAATACTGTGTTCCTTCCTTCATTAGTGTAGATTTCACCAAATAGTTACAATAATTTACATAATGCTCTTTTTTTACAATTCTTACTATTTCTCCTTCTACATATTTAGGATGTTTGAACTTTTTAGTACTTTTATATACAAATACTACATCACCTTCTTTAACATCTTTTTTTAACTTAACTATAGTTATTCTTTCACCATCTTGAGTAGTTATATAGTATTTATTAGAATTTGATTTTTTTAAAATACCACATTTCAAATAAAATTCTTTAGGTACATGCATATAATAACCATACTCATCTAAATATATTTTTCCTTCTTTTTCAAGTTCAAATAATATTTTTTCTAATAATTCTATTTCATCATTTTTTAAATTAAAAATCTTAATTATTTCTTTTATCTTTATTTTTTTATTATATAAAACGAAAAAACTTTCCAATTTTAATTTCATAATTAATTCTCCTAATAAAAAAACTCCCTACACCTATGTGTAAGGAGTGCTAAGCACGGTACCATCCTTTATTTTACTTAATTAGAAATAACGCTTTCTCCGCGGTAACCTATTAAGGTACTACTCAAAGGTAGTAATTATAAAGCTATCTTATTAGGATTCCACCATTCCCAACTCTCTTTAAAGTAGTTCTTTAT
Organism: uncultured Bacilli bacterium; assembly: GCA_944371445.1. Lineage (GTDB taxonomy): Bacteria > Bacillota_I > Bacilli_A > RF39 > UBA660 > RUG12867. The sequence goes on along the minus strand of CALVXR010000081.1, from coordinate 4,864 downwards.
AATCAAGTCCTTCATCAATGTATTTACACTAACTATGATAAACCTTACCTTTATGTTTGTCAATACTTTTATCATCACTAATATAAGATATTCCTTTATTAGCTTTTTCTAATACTTCATATGCTTCATCATTTTCTGATTCATCTATTCTAATTAAAGAAAATTGTAAATCGCTTATATATTCACTCATAAGTTTTTGATTAAAATATTTTACATAATTATTTTCTAAAACAATTTGATAGTTTCCTTCATAACAATTATCTACAAGACTGTAATGATTTTGTTCTAAATTCATTTTTAAAATATTATATATTTTTTCAAAGCTTTTTCTATCTAGCTTGCTATATATTTCACACAAATCGTAGTGAAGTTTAAGATAATATTCTTCGTCTAAACTATCTTTTCCTCTTAATACAATAGGTATTTTTCTTGCTCGAGTATTACAATAATAAATAATTAATTTTGAAAAAAATTCTTTAAAATAATTATCTATTATTTGGATATCTAAGTTTGGTTTAGTATCCAACGATAATATTTTATAAATTGATATTAAATTTTTTAAATTTGCATCTTCTTTATAAGTATCAATACTATTATATTCTTTTTCTACTTCAGTAATACTTTTATAAACTTTCAAAGAACCAATACGACCGTTTTGATATATTCTGACTTCGTAGGTAATAGTTGGTAATACTTTTCCCTCTTCTATCTGTAATTTTTTATTATCTAATAATATATTTTTATTTTGTTTATCCAAACTATCTAATAAATAATCTTCAAGTTTGGAATCTTTAATAATACTATATAAATCTAAAGTATTTAATCTAAAACTATATGATCCATCTTCATAATAGCTTATTGTATAACTATGATCTTTAGAACATGATATTGTATTACATCCTAAAAGAATATTTCTTCTATCTCTCCTACTGATTTTTAAAAATTTTTGAATTTGTTTTAAGCTTTCTTTGCTGATGTTTTCAAATTTTGGTAAAACACTTTGATATAATTCTTCAAGTGTTTCTAAATAATCTTTATCCATTCTAACACGATTAGGAGTTTTAGCATTTAATACTTTTGCATTCAAATATCTTATTTCTTCTAAAACATTAACATCTACATTTGCTTTTTCTTCTTCTATAACTTCATTTATCATGAAATTAACTTCTTCTGTTATTTCTTCTTTATGTTTTTTTAGATAGTTTGACTTATCTAACGATAATACAAAATCATTTAACATTTTATAAATTATTGTTTTATCTATTTCTAAATATGGGTTTTTTATAAATAAATAATATAATTTTTTATAATAATTTTTATTTATAAATTCTTTTGTCTGACCCCTAAGCTCTAGTTTATAATTTACTATATATTTATCTACTATAGTAACTAAAATATGTTTTAAATAATATGTTTCACTTTCTTTATTATTGTATCCTTTTTTTATTCTTACACGTTTGTTAGCATTTACAAATTCTTTCATTTCATTTAATAATTTTTCAATAACATAATAATTTTTAGGTGATTCTATTAAAATTTCTAAAATATCATAATAATAATCGTGTTTTTCTTTCTTATTATCTTTTTTATAAAACTCTAATAATAATTCAATTTTATTTTTTATTATTTTGTATCCTTCTCTTAATTTTTGATTTTCTTTAGAAATTTTTATAATTTTATTTTTCAAAATATCTATTATATAACATAAGTATGCTTCCACATCTTCTTTATTAATTATTCCATCTTTTTCTAGTTCATATAATAATTCTAAAGCATTTGTTATATTTGTTTTATAAATTTCATTTAAATCATAATTTTTTAAATAAGACATAAGTTCTTCAAAATATATTTCGTAATTTTTTTTATATTCCTTTATATTTATTGTTCCATTTTCTAAACAAATTAAAATATTTTCTTTTTCATCTATAGAAAGAGAAGTTATTTTTTCCATATTAGAGTTATTATTTTTTAATTTTATTTCTTTATTAATTGCATCTGAATTTCTACTTAAATTTATTACTTCTAATTTTTTATTTAAATATGATATTATTTTACTTATATTATTTAGTTCATTTTTTAATTTATATTTTTTTTCTGCATTTTTAGTATTTCTAATTCGTCTTAATTTCTTTTCTACTTTTTCTCTTTGTTTTAATTTTTCTGTTATATATGAAATCATATACTTCTTTATTTTTGATTTTTCTATATTTGATAAAAATAAATCTAATTTTTTAAATAATTCTTCTTCATTTTCAAAAGTAAGTTTATCGTCAAAATCTTTTATCTCATTTTTTATATTTAATTTTACTTTATAATTCTTATCTTTAGTATTTTTTTTATAGCTTCTACTCATATAAAACTCCTATTTTCTTAAATTTTCACTTATCATTTCAACCCTTACTGTTAATTGTTTTATTCTTTCTATAATTCTTCTTGCTTTTATTTCATCAACTTTATCTTTGGTAACACTGAAATGTTTTTCTAATGATTCTATATCTAAATTTGAAGTAAAAAATGTTGGAAGGTGCTCACTCATTCTATATTGCATTAGTGGCCCTAATATTTCATCTCTAGTAAAACTTGTTACTACCTCAGCTCCAATATCATCTATTAATAAAAGTGGTACTTTTTTTATCTTTTCAAATTTTTCGCTAAATTCATTTGTACCAATTGATGATTTTATATTTCGTAAAAATTCTGGCCAAAAAACTATCGCACTTTTTATATTTGCAGATGCAAGTTCATTAAACATAGCAGATATTAAATATGTTTTCCCACATCCAAAATTTCCATATAAGTAAAGTCCTTTATTTATATTTCCTTTTTTATAGTCTTTTATATAATTTAGAATATATTTTATAGCTTCAAATCTATTTTGATCATCTTTATAAATATTTTTTATTTTTGCTTCTTTTATATCTTTAGGTTCATCAAATATATATATATTATCTAAATAGGCATTTTCTTTCCTTATTTTCCTATTATATTTACATTCTTTATAACAAAATGTAAGATCATTTTCTTTTATATTAGGTAAATAGGCATATCCTTTTATTTTATTTTTACAAGCAAGTATGTTAGGACAATTACTACAATTATCATACTCTATACTTGCTTCTTTAAGTTCATTCCTATAGTTATAAAGCTTTTCCTCACCTACATTTAATTTACTTACTATTTTTTTAAATTTTTCATCTTTAAGTTCTTCTTTAAAATCATTTTTTAATTTATTACTAATATCATTTTTATTTACAAACTCTTTTAATTCTTTCATTTTTATCACCTAAAGCTTTCTAATAGTTTATCAAGTTCTTCTTTTGATGAATCATTTAATTTTTCTTTATTATATTCTTTATTAAACCATTCTGGTTTTGTTTCTTCTACCTTTTTAGTTTTTGTTATTTTTTTACTTTTCTTATATTCTTTTTCTGCAAGTTCCATAGCATCTTCTACAGTTTCAATTCCCATTTTTTTAAACTGCGAAGCTACTGCAACTACAAAATTTTTAGTAAGTTTATTATCGTTTATTCTAAGTACATAATCTACTATAACATTAATAACCCCTGGTTTTAACTCTAAATCTACAGCTAGATATTCTAGTATATTAAGTTCTGTTTTAGGTGGTCTTACTCCTTTATATTTACTTGCTAGAAAAGCGTATGGAGATGTTGTTTCAAATGTATAAATAATTTTTGCTCTTTTTGAAGTATCTCCTACTGGTTTTCTTAAATATTCTGGTTGATTTTTATATATTAAATGTGGAAGTTTACCGCTATGTTCAAATTCATAAAAATGTCTTGCATTTTCTCTAAGAAGTTTTTTATCAATACTTCTTTTTTCACTTACACTATTTCTAATTATTTCTAAAATATTATCATCATCTAAATTATAAATAAATGCTAATTTATATATTAAATCTTTAGTATCTTTTGTAACACTTCTTATATTAAGATAATCTTCTGGTAAAAGAGATAATATACTATTTAAGTCTATTTTACTTATCATATTTAGATTTCTTCTTATTTTCTTTTTATATCCTGTTTCTTCATATTCATCAATATCTTTAGTTACTACTTTAAATACATCACTAAATAAACATGTTATATCTTCATAATCTTTTAGTGAAACTCTTGGTACTTTAAAATAAGAAGTTATTTTTTCATATTCTTTTTTTCCAACATTATTATATAATGTTGTACTAAGAATTGGATTATTTATAAAATCTGCAGGTGTGAGTGGTGAATATAGTTCATATACAAAATTATTTATATTTTCTTTTTTTACATATGTTTTTAAAAGTCCTACTGCTTCTAATTTTTCACGAGCTTCAATAAGATCATCTAATTTTATTCCCATGTTAGTCATTAAATGGTGATGTGTCCATTCAAGGGAAAATAATTCATTTTTATCCAAATATGACCAAAATGTTAAATAAAGTGAAACAGATAGTGAACCAATTATTGGTTGATAAAGCATTATAATTGTTTTTCTATCTTGCTCTGTTAATATAGATTTATTTATGACAATATAAGTATCAGCCGGAAGTACATTTGTTTTTATCATATTACCACTCCATTTGCCTACTATTTTAACACAAAAAATTATATAAAAAAAGAGTTTTTTGTTTCCATTTAATTACTTTTGTAAACTCATTTTACTTATTCATATTAAGTATTTTATAATTTAGTTTTTTTATACTATAATATATATTTTTTTTATTAAATAACAAGTATAATACAAAAAGGGGCTGTAATGAAATGAAATAATTTCATACAGTCTTTTTTTATTTTGATAATAAAATAAAAAAAAGCGAAAGATTACTATAATCTAACGCATATTGTGATACAATCTAATTGACGAAAGA
>CALVXR010000080.1 GCA_944371445.1 uncultured Bacilli bacterium | reverse complement strand
TGAAGTTGATTATTAATACTTTTAAATAAAAAAAAACGGATTTTTTTATCCGAGTTTTTTCGTGCTCTTTTAATTAAGTTTTATTAATAGTCTATATTTTGCTTTGTAAAGCACTTTCCTAGTATATCAAAAAAAGTCTAGTTATCTAAAATAACTAAACTTTTTGTTTTGTCATTACATCTTATTTTAACATTTATATCTGATAATTTCTCATAATCATAAAATTTATTGTTTTTTAGATTATCAATTATCATATCATATACTTTTTTACCATTCATAATGTTTTTAGAATAAAAGATTATTTCTTTATACCCTTCTTCATTTGTATGTTCAAATTTATTAACTGTAACATAATCATAAACATAGTTTACTTCTATTTTTACTTCTCCATCATTTAAAGAGTTATCAATTTCTATTACACTTTGACCATCATCAACATCAAATTCTGTAGGTTCATTTATATTATATATATATTCTTTAGTATCATTACGCATTTTTGGAGCTTTATCTATATAATTAATACCTGTAACAAATTGTATAGTCATTATAGTTCCAACTACAATAAATATTAAAGCAATTATAAGTGAAAATACATGTACTTTAGCACCTTTAAATAAGCCATTATATAGTAAACTAGAAAATTCTATTAAAAATATTAAACCACCTACTACTAAAAGCATTACCCCAATAACATTTAATCCACTTATTAAAAAATATAATAATATAGCAAGAAATACAAATCCCATTATTATTACAAACCATAAAGGTATAATAAATACAAATATAATAAATAATTTAAGTAAGATAAGGATTATATTAGAAAAAGTACTTGTTTGATTATTAACTTTTTTTTCTTCTTTTATTTTTTCACTGTTTTTTATTTTTTTATCTTTATCTTCTATTTTTATATTATTTTTATTTATATTATCTTTAAATAAGAAATACATTAAAAGTATAGCTATTACAAAAAATAACAATATTCCAAGTAAATTAAATAATACTTCAAATAATCTTCCAAATCCAAACATACTATTAAATATTCCATTACCAATTCCAAAAATTATTTTAAAAGGTACTGTTAAAATAGCTAGTATAATAAGTACACATAGAGCTTTTAAAAGTATTTCAAACAGGTTAGTTATAGTAGAAGCTGTATCTTCTTTACTAATATTTTTAATTAATTTATCAGCTGAGTCTGTTAATTTTTTTGCTCCATCTTTTATAAGTTCTTCTCCAGCATCTAAAAAATCTTTTGCTTTATCTTTTGAATTTTTAGGATTTATTTTATATGCTTTAAGTATTTCTTTTACTAATTCATCAAAATCTCCAAAATCACTTACAGCATCTTCTTCTTTTTTTCCATGTTTTATTTTTTCTTCTATAATATCTTTATATTCATTAATAATATCTTTTCTTTCATCTTCTTCTAAAATATTTAATCTTTTTTCTAATTTTTCTAAAAACTCTTTTTTACTCACTTTGTTCACACTCCTTAATAAAATTATTTACCGATAGAGAAAAAACTTTAAAACTATCTACTAATTCATTCTTTCTTTTTAAACCTCTTTCATTTATTTTATAGTATTTTCTAGGAGGTCCTTCATTTGATTCTACTAAATATGTATCAAAATATTTTTCATTTGTTAACCTTTTTAAAAGTGGATATATTGTTCCATCATTTACATCTACTACTTTTGATACTTCAAGTGTAAGTTCATACCCATACATATCTTTTTTAGCTATAGAGCATAATACGATAAGTTCTAATACACCTTTTTTAAATTGGATGTTCATTATACCCCCTCCTAAAGGTAATATACTATAACTATCTTGCATTGTCAAGTACCAAATATAAAATTATAGTAAAGTATATGAATTTATGTTTATTTTTAAGTGAAATGTGCTATAATGTAGATAATAGGTGGTGATAATATGATGGGTAATTTAAATTTTAACGTAACTAATCCTGATTATTTATTTTACACTTTAGAAAAAAAAGTTAATCTAGGAGTCTTCCACACTAAAGAAGAATTAATAAATGAAATTAATAGATTAAATGATTTCTATAAAAGTAATGGTATGAACTTATCTTACTATGCAGATAAAATAGAAAAATTACTTAAATTGTTTGATGAAAAATACACAAATAACAATGATCTAAATTTAAGTAATTTAAAAGAATATGAACTATCTAATAAAGAGATGGGTGCAACTATGAATATTAATGGTCAAAATGTTACTATTAGAAATGATGGCAATCAAAATAAGATGGTTGCTGATGAAATAAAAGATGCTTATAACAATGATTTAGCTTCTACTCTTGGAAACACTAATAAAAAAGCAGAAGATTATTTTGAAAATTTAAGAAAATATGTTCATAATGAAGAAAATATGGTAAAAGAAGATAAAATGGAAAGCAATCCAACTATTAATAATGTTTCTTCAAATGTAAATATTTTAATGGACTATGCAAGAACTCATCATATAATTAATCCAGAATTTTCAAGTGATGGTAAAATGCGTGATATGGATGGAAATATTTATGAATTAGTCATATTAAAAGATGGCTCCTCTAAAATAAATATTACTAAAACAACTACTTATAATAATAATCCTGTTACTGAAAGAGAAAGAATGCTAGAAGCTTACTCTGAAGAAGAAACTTTAGAAAAAATAAATACTACTTCTAATAAAAGTATTTTAAATCCATTAAAAATACTTGATTATTTAGTTAATAATTATGAAAATATAGATGCTATATTAAATAGTTATAACATTTCGGAAGAACAAAAACAAATATATAAAAATATGGCTTATGAAGAATATAAAAAAATAAAGGAGGAAGAAAAGATGAATGAAATGAATAAACAAAATAAACCAAAAGTTTATGAATATCAAAATAAAGAAGGAAGAAATGGTTTTGTAAATGCCTTCTTAATTACTATTATCACTACCCTATTTGGTGGTTTATGCCTTGCTTATATGATATTTAGTATTGCTAATATGTAACTTATATAATTACTTTGTTAAAATCACATATACTTTATTAGGGATGTGATTTTTTTGTTTAATTTTTTTAAGTATTTATATAAAGATTTATACTTTTTTACAGCTGCTTATTCTAATAATATATTTCCAGATCCACTTTCTAAAAAAGAAGAAGAGCTTTATATAAATAAATATTTAAATGGTGATAAAAATGCAAGAAATATTTTAATAGAACATAATTTAAGATTAGTTGCTCATATAGTTAAAAAATATGAACATAGAAATGAAGATTCTGATGATTTAATAAGTATTGGAACTATTGGTCTTATAAAAGGTATTGATAGTTTTTCTAATAAACACGGAACTAAACTTACTACATATGCTGCTAGATGTATTGAAAATGAAATACTAATGTATTTTAGATCAGATAAAAAAAACAATAAAAATATAAGTATAAATGAATCTGTTGGTTATGATAAAGATGGTAATGAAATTTCTTTTTTAGATATATTAAAAACACCTAAACCAGATTTTGCTTTAGATATTCATAATAAAAATAATTTAAACTTACTTAAAGATTATTTCAAAGTTTTAACTGATAGAGAAAAAGAAATAATTATAAAAAGATATGGATTAGATGGTAATGATGAAGTTACACAAAAAGAGATTGCTAAAAAATTTAATATTTCAAGAAGTTATGTTTCTAGAATAGAAAAAAGAGCACTTACTAAAATGCTCCGTGAATATTTAAAAAATAATAATAACTAAAAAACTATTGATAATCAATAGTTTTTATGCTTTTTCTACGCTTAAAGTAATATCATGATCATTTATTACTATAGTATCTCCTACTTTTTCTTCTCTTATTTCTAAAGCAAGAACTTCACTTTTAATATATTCTTCAAATGAATTTATAACTTCTTTAATTGTTTCATCACCACTATAAAGTAGATTTATTCTATCAGTAATATCAAGACCTGTATCTTTACGCATTGTTTGTACTTTAGATACTATTTCACGTGCTATACCTTCATTAATTAATTCTTTTGTAAGCTCTGTATTTAAAATAATAAAGTTGTTATTTTCCATAGCTACATTAAATCCTTCTTTAGCACTTATTCTAATATCAACTAATTCTTTATTAACTGTGATATTTTCTCCATTTAAGTCTATATTTATTTCTTCTCCACTATTTAATTTTGCAATATCATCTTTAGATACATTTGATAAAGCATTACCAAAGTCTTTTATTTTTGGTCCAAATTTAGGTCCAGCTACTTTAAAGTTTGGTTTTAAAGAATAATTCATATACTCATCTACATTATCTATAAATAAAACATTTTTAACATTTAATTCTTCTATAATAAGTGGAGTTAAATCTTCTATTAATTCTTTATTAGAACCATCTATTAAAGCTTCACTTATAGGTTGTCTTACCTTTATTTTAGCTTCTTCTCTTATATTTCTACCTAAACTAATTAAATCACGTACTAAATCCATTCTTTTTTCGATTACTTCATTTATTAAAGATTCATCACATACTGGGAAGTCTTCTAAATGAACAGATTCATTTCCAGTTAGTTTTTGATATATTTCTTCAGATATAAATGAAGAGACAGGTGCTAGCATTTTAGTTATTCCAACTAATACATCATAAGTTGTTTTATAAACTGCTTTTTTACTTTCGTCAAGTTCACCTTTCCAGAATCTTCTTCTATTTCTTCTTATATACCAATTAGATAAATCTTCAGATACGAAAGTAGATAGATTTCTAACAACTGTAGTTAAATCATAATTTTCATATCCTTCTGTAACTACTTTAATAAGTTTATTATATTTAGATATTAACCATTTATCTATTTCTTCTAAAGCAGATTCATTAAGTTCATATTCTTTTGGATCTACTTTATCAGTATTTGCATACATTGCAAAGAAAGCATATGTATTTTTAAGAGTATTAAAGAATTTAGAACTTATTTCTTTAACACCATCTTCATCGAATTTAATTGGAGTCCATACTGGAGATGTATGCATTAAATAAAATCTAATTGCATCAGCTCCATATTTTTCTATACATTCAAATGGGCTAATTGCATTTCCTCTACTCTTATGCATTTTATTTCCATTTTTATCTAGTAATAAATCATTTACTAAAACATTTTTATATGGAGATACTCCTGTTATAAATGTTGATATAACAAGTAATGAATAGAACCAACCTCTAGTTTGATCAACACCTTCTGCTATAAAATCAGCTGGGAATTGTTTTTTAAATAATTCTTTGTTTTCAAATGGGAAATGATACTGTGCGAATGGCATTGAACCTGAGTCAAACCAGCAATCAATAACATCTTTAACTCTAGTCATTTCCTTTTCGCAGTGTGGACATTTTATATGAATATCATCAACAAATGGTCTATGAAGTTCAATACTTTCATTAACTTCTTCTATAGCTTTTTCTTTAAGTTCAGCACGTGATCCAATCATTTCTTTATGACCACATTCACAAACCCAAAGTGGAAGTGGTGTTCCCCAGTATCTACTTCTAGAAATTGCCCAATCTTTTAAATCATCAAGCCAGTTACCAAATCTTTTTTCTCCTACATAAGAAGGATGCCAGTTAACTGTTTTATTAGCTTCTATAATTTTATCTTTAATAGCAGTTGTTTTAATGTACCAACTTGGTTTTGAATAATATAGAAGTGGTGTTTTACATCTCCAGCAGTGTGGATAGTTATGTGTTATTTTTTCTTTTTTAAATAACTTATCATTTTCTTTTAAATATTTAATTATTTCTATCTCTAACTCTGAATCAACTACTAATCTACCTTTCCAAGGTCCTTCTAAGTAGCATCCATCTTCTCCTACTGGATTTACTACTGGAAGGTCATACTTAAGGGCTACTTCATAGTCATCTTGTCCAAATGCAGGAGCAATGTGTACTATACCTGTACCATCTTCCATAGTAACATAATCTGCACATGTTATATAAAATGCTTTTTTATCCACTTTTATAAATGGCATAAATTGTTCATATTCTTTATTTTCTAAATCTTTTCCTTTATATGTTTCAACAACTTCAAATTCTTCACCTAATACTTTTTTTGCAAGTTTTTCAGCTACTATAAAGTTATACCCTTTAGATTTTGCTTTAACATATGTTTCATTTGGATTAACAGCTGCAGCAATGTTTGCGATTAAAGTCCATGGTGTTGTAGTCCATACTAATAAATAAGTATCTTCATCTTTTAACTTAAATGGAACTGTAACAGTATTTACAGAAACATCTTTATAACCTTGCGCTACTTCATGTGAAGCAAGTCCTGTTCCACATCTAGGACAGTATGGTAATATTTTATATCCATTATAGATTAATCCTTCATCAAAGAATTTCTTTAAAATCCACCATTCTGTTTCTATATAATCATTATCGTATGTTATATAAGGATTTTTTAAATCGATAAATTGACCCATTTCTTCTGTTAATTTTCTAAATGCTGCTTCATTTTCCCAAACACTTTCACGGCATTTTTGATTAAAGTCTTCGATACCATATGCTTCTATATCGTTTTTAGAATTGAAACCAAGTGCTTTTTCTACTTGTACTTCAACTGGAAGTCCATGTGTATCCCAGCCTACTTTACGAAGCACTCTATAACCTTTCATAGTTTTATATTTACAGAAAGCATCTTTAGATAATTTAGCAACCATATGATGTACTCCTGGCATACCATTAGCTGTTGCTGGTCCATCATAAAAAACAAAGTCTTCAGAGTTCTCCCTATTTTTTATTGTTTTATTTAATATATCTATTTCTTTCCAATACTTAAGTACTTCTTTTTCATTTTCAAATACAGATTCTTTATTTAATTCTTCAAATTTTCTCATTTTATTTCCTCCTTAAATACTAATCTTTTAAATTTATCTATATCCATATTATATTTTTCATAGACTTTTTTTATATTTCCATGCATAATAGTATACATTTTTAAATCTAAAATGTCTATATATTTTAAAACATCTTCTTTATTTTTTCCTTCAATTTCAAGATATGTTGGTATCATAGGATAAGTATCTATATCAAATGTTACATCTTCTAATATATATGTAATTCTTTTATTTTCTTGATAAGCAAGTTCATCATACCCTAACTCTTTTAGAAATAAATATGCTTTTTCAAAATCTTCAACTTTCATTTCTAATTCTTTAGTACCATCTATTTTAGTCTCATCACTTCTATTTTTAATAGTAAGTGTTGTATCTATACCATTAGTTCTAAGTCTAATAATTTTTCCATTTGTTTTAGGTTTAAAATCATATACATACCTTTTTTGAAAATACTCACCTTTTTTAGTAGCACCTAACTTTTCTAGTTTTTTTATGATATCTTCTTTATTAATATCTAATATTCTAGCTTCGTATTCTATATGCATAACATTCCCCCTATACATAAAAAAAATCTATTTATAAGGACGAGTTTCCCCGCGGTACCACCTTATTTCATAGATTTTATGCTCTTAATAACTATAACGCGTTACCGTTTACTCTTCAGTAAAAGCATCAAGGATGATCTATATAGTATGTGTTTATTTGCTTTCACCAGATGCAAACTCTCTATAAAACACTATTACTATACCGTTCCTATCTATTGCCTTCTAAATCTAGTATTTCAATTTGGTCTACAACTTCAAGTTGTGTTTCTATAATATCTTTAACTCTCTTTTTGAAAATAACAATATTTCTCTTAAGTGCGTCAGCTTCTCTTTCAGTTTTTTCGGCTTTTAAAAGAGCTTCATTTATTATTCTATTAGCATTTCTTTTTGCTTCTTCTATAATAGTTTCTCTTTCGTTATGGGCGTTTAATCTCATTTGTTCAGAAGTTTTTTGAGCCATAAATATTGCTCTATTCATAGTTTCTTCTGTTCTTCTATATTGTTCTAATTTACCTCTAAGTAATTGATTTTCTCTTTCTAATCTAGAAAGTTCTTCAATCTTTCTATCCTTTTCTTTCATATCCTTAACCATAAGTTCAACTTTCTTAATTACTTCATCTAAGAAAGCATTAACTTCGTTTGGATCATATCCTCTTACTACCCGATTAAACTTTTCCATAAGCCACCTCACGCATTATTACCATTCTATATTTATATCATCATTATCGTGAATATTTTTTCCTTCTTTTTCGTCAGTTATTTTACCTTGTATATTAACATTATTTGGTGTACAAAGGAAAATACCTCCACCTATTTTTTGAATGTCTCCCCCGATAGCATATATAGTTCCGCTTAAAAAGTCTACAATTCTTTTTGCTCCATCAGAAGTGACTCTTTTTAAGTTAACTACTACTGTATTTCTTGCTTTTAAATAATCAGCTATTTGCTGTGATTCTGAATAAGCACGTGGTTCTAAAAGTATCATTTTATTACCACCCTCTAAATTATTGACTTCTTCAGTTTTTATTGTATAAAATTCATCACTTGATGAGAAAACTTCTTCTTCATCATTATCTAGCCATTTTTTAATCTTTTTTAGTGCCACCTTTTTTTCCTCCTCTAATATATATATTTTACCATAAAAATTCTATAAATAAAAGTCATTTCTTGTCATTTATGTGACTTTTTTTTCAAAATGTCCGCTTTTGTACTTTCGTTTACAAAACAAAATGTCCTATTATAAAAATTAGTGAAAAAAATTGATTTACAAAACAAAATGTCCTAAAATACACTTCCGGAAAGG
>CALVXR010000079.1 GCA_944371445.1 uncultured Bacilli bacterium | reverse complement strand
AGATGAAATTAAAAGTAATTATTGGGAAAAACCCATTAATTTGAAGAATGAAAAATTTCCTTTTCCAAAACAAAAAAATAAAAAGAAAAAGACTGTATGAAATTATTTCATTTCATTACAGCCCCTTATTTTTTTCTCCAAATACTTTTTTTAATACCATGTATTATTTGATTAGGAAAAGCTAGTACAAGTCTTCTAAGTAAATATGATTTTTCCATTACAACTTTTCTTAATTTTTCACTTATTTCTCCAGTATAATCTTTTTGAATATTCTCAACTGTGTCTTTAAATTTGAATATAATATTACAAGAAATGCACAAATCAAGCACAAATATAGAAAGTAGTGCTCCAGATATAAAGAAAAATATATTATTAGGAATTTTATATAATAATGGGACAATAAAAGGAAGAATAATTTTGAACAAAATAATAGCACCAAATCCAAATAAAATAGAATTAAGAAGACAAACTCTTCCGTTAAGATTAAATTTCATATGAGAATAATCCCACCATCTAGTCTTAAATATTTTTTCCATTACATAACTAGTTATATATTCTGCAATCGTACATATTATAGATGACAAAACGAAAAGGACTAGTAAATCGTTTTGATATTTTTTAAGTAATATAAACATTAAGACAGTTACTGCACCATATATTGGACAGTAAGGACCAATCAAAAAACCCCTATTAGTTATTTTTTTTGTTTCTATAAAAATATATATTATTTCACATATCCACCCCAAAAAAGATATTATTATAAAAAGTGAAAAATAAAATAAAAAAAACTTCATATTAAAAACTCCTTCATTAGATATAAGTAATTATACCAATTACTGTTAAATAAATAAATAGAATTTTTAAAAATCATAAAAATATTTTTTAGATAATTTAAAAAGTGTTATAATAGAATTAATTTTGTGAGGTGAAATAATGAAAAGAGCAATTGTACTTTCTGGTGGAGGTGGAAAAGGTGCTTATCAAATAGGTGTCTGGAAAGCCCTTAGAAAACTTCATATAAAATATGATATAGTAACAGGAACTTCTGTTGGAGCTTTAAATGGAGCTTTTATGGTTCAAAAAGATTATAGAAGTGCTTTAAGAGTATGGAAAAACATGAGCTTTAAATCAGTTTATAATAAAGATCTTAAAGAAGATATTAATACTTTAGAAGGAAAAAAAGAGTTAGTATCTATGTATGCTAAAGGTATAGTTATAGATGGTGGCATGAATATAGAAAATTTAGAAAATCTTTTGGATAAATATTTAGATGAAAAAAAAGTTAGAAAATCAAAAATAGATTATGGACTGATTACATTTAATTTAACTACTTTAAAAGCTCTTTCATATACAAAAAAAGATATTCCAAAAGGTAAACTTAAAGATTATATGCTTGCATCCGCTACTTGTTATCCAGTTTTTAAGAAAAAAGAAATTGGTGAAAATATATTTATAGATGGTGGTGTGTATGATAATTTGCCAATTAATCTTGCTATATCAATGGGGGCTACTCAAATAATTGCAGTTGACTTAAAAGCAGTTGGTATAAAACAAAAAATAAAAGAAAACTCTTGTGATATAATTACAATTACTCCTAAAAATAAGATAAATTCTTTTTTAGTGTTTGATAAAGATTCATCTATTATGGCTATAAAATGTGGATATAATGATACAATGAAAAAATTTGGTAAGTTAGATGGTAATTATTATACTTTTAAAAAGAACAATTTAAATAAAAATTATATAAGGCATAATAGAAAATTTATAAAAAATTTAAAAAATATAATTGAAACAAAAAATAAAAATATTGCATCATCAATTCTTTCTATAACATCTTTTAATAAATTATTAGAAGGTGATAGTGTTAAAATAAAAAAGCAAATGGATGAAACTATAGAATATTTAGGAAAAATATTTGATATGGATTGTTCTAATGTATATGATATAGTGATTTATAATAGTGCATTACTTGGAAATATAGGAAAATTAAATAATATCAAAGAAATAGATTCTCTTATAAAAATAGGTTCTATTAAAAAATTAATTAATAAAAAGACTACAGTAGAATATTTATATGATAAAATGTTAAGAATGAATGAAAAAAATAAATATAAAAAAGAGTTGTGTAATTTAGCTTTATTATTTCCAAAAGAATTTTTAGGGGCGCTATATTTATATACGATAACAAAAGGAATTTAAAATGGAATATAAATTAGTAAATTCTAGTAATGATGATATTGATAAATTAATTAGCTATAAATTGGATATTATATTGTGTCATGCTGAAAACTTAGATCAAAATGAAATTAAAATGATATATAAATATGTTGATGATAATGTTACTAAAGAGTTATTTAATTATAAAAGTATAGTTATAAAAAATGAAACAGTAGGTTCTCTGTTAGCTTTTAAAAAGAAAGACAGTTTATTACTTGATGAAATATACATTGAAGAAAAATATAGGAATCAAAATATTGGTAGAGATATTATAAAAGATTTAATTTTAAAAAATGATATAATATATCTATGGGTATATAAAAAAAATAAAGGAGCAATTAAATTATATAAAAAAATGGGATTTAAAATTATTGATAAAACTGAAAATAGATTTTATATGAAATATAAAAAATACAATGAAGAGAATATATAATTAGTAAAAACTATTAATATTAGTAATTATTTGATATAATATAACTGTAAATTTAAAATAAAATATGTATAGAGAGGAATCTAATACAAATTAACATTTAATTAGATTAGGTGAAATATATGGATAGAAAAGTAATATTAACGGGAGATAGACCAACAGGTAATTTACATTTAGGACACTATTTTGGTTCTTTAAAACAAAGAGTAGAAATGCAGGGTGATTATGAAACTTACATAATAATTGCTGATGTACAAGCACTTACTGATAATTTTGAAAATCCAGATAAAGTAAGAAAAAATGTTAGAGAACTTGCAATAGATTACTTATCAGTTGGAATAGATCCTAAAAAAAGTAACATATTTATTCAGTCAATGATTTCTCCGATAGCTGAACTTACTGTATTATATTCTAATATGGTAACAGTATCTAGATTATTTAGAAATCCAACTACTAAAGCAGAAGTTAAACAAAAAAAAGCTTTATTTGGAAATGATGGAGAAAGTATAACTTATGGTTTTTTAGGATACCCAGTAAGCCAAGCTGCTGATTTAACTGCTTTTGATTGTGAAGTTTGTCCTGTTGGTGAAGATCAAGTGCCACACTTGGAGCAAACTAGAGAAATAGTAAGAAAATTTAATAATATATATGGAAATGTTTTAAAAGAACCAGAAGCAGTACTTAGTAAAACACCTAGAATTAAAGGATTAGATGGGAATGAAAAAATGGGTAAAAGTTTAGGAAATGCCATATATTTATGTGATAATGAAGAGGCAGTATCTAAAAAAATAATGAGTGCTGTAACTGACCCTAATAAGATAAAAAAAGATGATCCAGCAAATCCAGATATATGTATGGTTTATTATTATCACAAACTTTTGCAAAATGATAATTTAACTAATATATGTACCGAATGTAAAAAAGGACTTAGAGGATGCGTTGCTTGTAAGAGGGAATTAATTACTAAAATGAATGAATTTTTAGAACCTATAAGGGAAAAAAGAAAGTATTATGAAAATCATTTAGAAGAAGTAGATAAAATATTAAAAGAAGGTACAGAAAATGCTAATCAAAAAGCAAATGAAGTATTAAAGAGAGTAAAAGAAGCTGTAAAAATTAATTATTTTGAGTAGTAATTTATAAATTAATATGATATATTAAAATTAGGAGGAGTAATATGATTAAAAAAAGAGAAATAGTAGTAAACATAATACTAACATTTATAACATGTGGTATTTATGGTATTGTATGGTTTATCAATATAACAGATGACGTAGCAGTAGTTAGTGAAGATCACACTATTTCAGGAGGCAAAGCATTTTTATTTACATTAATAACATGTGGAATATATGGTATTTACTGGAGTTATCAAATGGGTAAAAAACTATATGAAGCAAAGACTAAAAAAGGATTATATGCCTTTGATAATTCAATTTTATATTTAGTTTTAAATTTAGTTGGTTTAGGAATTGTAAATTACTGCTTAATCCAAAATGAATTAAATGAAATGGCTTCATAATGAAAAGAATAATATTTAATTTACTAAGTATTCTTTTTTTACTTATATTACTTTTTGTTTTATATTTGTTTATGATAAATAAATATAACTTTTATATACCGTGTATATTTAAGAAAATAACTGGATTATATTGTCCAGGCTGTGGTATTACTAGGTGTTTCTTATCTTTATTAAAATTAGATTATTATAGTGCTTTTAGATATAATATGTTGGTATTTTTATTATTACCATTTCTTATTTTTTATGTATTATATAATATATATCTATATATTACAAATGAAGAAGATAAAATAATAAAAAAAATTTCTAAAAAAGTTTGGTATGCACTACTTATTGTAACTATATTATTCGGTATTCTAAGAAATACAGAAATGTTTTCTTATCTTGCACCTATATAAATAAAAAAGTATAGAAATATACTTTTTTTCATATCATTAAATAGAGGTGAATATATGAAAAATGTAATAATGTACTACTATGGATTAGAACCTAATGATATTCACCAAAATGGGAGAAATTATTATTTTTTTATAAATAATGATAAATATAAATTTTTTGTTACAGATCTTTCTAGCTATGAAATTACTGATATATATAAATTATCAGAGTTAATAAGTAAAGAATATAGAATAGTTCCTAATAAAATGGGTAAATTAATTACAGAAGTAACTGATTTTAATTATATATTGATAAATGTCCCAGAAGAAAAAGAAGATGTAATTTGTCTTACTGATATTCTAACATTTCAAAAAAGCACCTCATACTTAGATATTTCCTCATATACAAGTTTATATCGTAATAATTGGAATGAATTGTGGTCTAAAAAAATAGATTATTTCGAATATCAAATAAATCAGTTTGGAAAAAAATATCCAATTATTAGAAACAGTTTTGCATATTTTTGTGGACTTGCAGAAAATGCTATTACATATACAAATTTATTTGAAATTAAGAATATAGTTTTATCTCATAAGAGAATATATAAAAATATGGATTTTAAGAATCTTTATAACCCTATAAATTATATTATAGATAGTAAAGTAAGAGATGTTGTAGAATATTTCAAAAACTCTTTTTTTAAAGATAAATATTTATTTGATGAAATAGAATATTATGTAAAATATGAAATAAATGATAGTGAGGCTTTAGAGTTTTTTGCAAGACTTTTATTTCCTAGTTTTTACTTTGATTTATATGAGGATATTCTTGCTAATAAAAAGGATGAAAATGTTTTACTAGATATTATAAAAAAAATAGACAAATATGAAATTTGGTTATATGAAATTTACATTATAATTAGTAAATATCATAGTATACATATACCTGAATGGCTAAAAAAAGAATAAAAAAAGAGCTAAATAAAAGCTCATAGTATAATTAAATATCATTATTTGTTAAATTGTTTAAATTTCTAACATTAATTACTTCTTTTACTGATGGTACTTCTTCTTTTATAGCTGCTTCTATACCTTCTTTTAGAGTAAGGTCTAGCATGTGGCAGTTTGCACATGCACCAAGCATATTAATATAAACTATATCGTTCTCGTATTTTACAAATTCGATATCACCGCCATCGCCTACTAAAAACGGTCTTAAAGTTTCAATTACTTCTTTTATTTTCTTTTCTTCCATTTTTCCATCACCAGTTGCTATTATAACCGAAACATTTATTAAAGTAAATAAAAAAAGTAAAAAATTTTTAATTCGTGGTATAATAAAAAAAGAGGTGTAACTATGGAGAAGTATTTGGTTTCACAGATAGTGGTAGTAACTGTAATTAAGATTACTGGATATGGAATTTTTGTTTCTTTAGAAGATGGTTACAAAGGACTCATTCATATATCAGAGATAAGTGATAAATATGTAGGAAATATAAATGATTTTGTTAAAATTGATGAAAAAATAAATGCTAAAATTATTGGAATTGATAATAAAAATAAAAGGTTGGATTTAAGTATAAAAAATATTAACTACAAGATTAGAAGAAATAGAAGTGGAATAGAGGAAACAGCTCATGGCTTTAATACATTAAAACGTATGTTACCGTTTTGGATAGAAGAAAACTTAAAAAATGCAAAAAAAAATATAAAAAGTGTTGACAAGATAAGTATGAAATGATATACTTAATTACGTCAAGCAATTTATGGGCGATTAGCTCAGTTGGTTAGAGCACCTGCCTTACAAGCAGGGGGTCATAGGTTCGAGTCCTATATCGCCCACCATTTGCCGGAATAGCTCAATTGGTAGAGCAACTGACTTGTAATCAGTAGGTTGTGGGTTCAAGTCCTATTTCCGGCACCATTTATTATGGAAGGGTAGCGAAGTGGTTAAACGCGGCAGACTGTAAATCTGTTCCTTCGGGTTCGATGGTTCGAATCCATCTCCTTCCACCATTTTCGTTGTAGGTTAGATTGAATATTGCCTCGTAGCCAAGCGGTAAGGCACCACACTTTGACTGTGGCATGCGCTAGTTCGAATCTAGCCGAGGCAGCCATTATAATGTCCCGTTAGCTCAGTTGGTAGAGCATTTGACTTTTAATCAAAGGGTCCCGAGTTCGAGTCTCGGGCGGGACACCATTTATGATATTAAAAGCCTTGTTTTTACAAGGTTTTTTCTTTACAATTATAAAATTAAATATTTGTTTTATAAGTTATATTAAATAAAATCAGGGAGGTTTAATATGCTAAAAATAGAAAAATATGACATAAAAAATTTTTATGTTGGAGAATTGTATTTATCTTGCGGTTTAGAAGGCTTTTTTAATGATGGTATGGTTAAAAAACAGAGTGTAGAACTTGATAAAATTTTTGATATATATAAAATAGAAATCATAAATTTTCAAAAAACTTTAATAAAAAAATATGAAGATGATGATTTGATGAGAAAATACGAAGGCTTTTTGACAATTTTTTATAAAATTGGTAATAAATATGCGTGTCTTCATAATGGAATTTTATATGAATTAGATGGAATAGATTTTTGTGATAATTTAATATGTCTTTCTGAATTACTTCCTAAATTAAGCTATAGTATACCTAAAAAAGTAAGTATTAAGGAGGCAATTTGTATCTTTAATTTATTATTTAAAAACAAAAATGGAATAAAATTGAATAATACAAAATATGATATTAATGATTTTTACATTGGAAATTTAGTGTTACATGAAGGATACTTGCCTAATGATGGCTATAATAGTCGATATAAATATGATTCTTTAGCACTTCAATATATATTATATAATAATGGTGCTACAGTAGGATCAATGCACGGAAGAGAAGATGAATTTACTAATTTGCACGACTTTTCTTCTTTTAAGAGTTTATTTTTAAGAGATTCAAAAGGACTATATAATCTTCAATCATACCAGTATTATAATGGTGGTGTCTTAGAACAAAAATATTTGGATAGTAGAAGTGTATTTAATAGTTATTGCGAGTGTATGGAACCATTTAGCTCTGTGCTTGATGAAAATAAAATAGAATACAACTCACATTCGATTACTATACCTAAAGCTTTAAAATTATATAAAAAAATTGATATATAAATAGTGTTTTAATAAGCACTTTTTATTTTTGGGTAAAAATGATAAAATATAAGTGTATATCTTATAAAAGGAATATAATTATATAATCGTCTTTAGTATATATGTATCTATTATTAATTTTAAAAATATATTAATGGTAAAAATCGTTATAATTAGTAAAAGTTAACAAGTATTATATTAATTTGAAAAATATAATTCTATAGTATTGAGGTGATTTTATGGGAAATTATGAATTTATAAAATATAGAAGAAAATACAAACAAGAGGTAATAAAGTTAATAGAAGAATGTTTTTCTAATATAAGTGCGTCTAAAGTTAATAGTAATACATATATAGCTGTATGTAATAATGAAGTTGTTGGTAATATATCTTATCAAATTATAGAAGATTCATATAAAGGAAATATAGCATATATATCTTATGTTTGCACTAAGAAAGAATATAGGAATAGAGGAATTGCTCACAAATTATTAGAAATTGTAGAAAATAATTTAAAAGAAAAAAATATTCATAGAATAATGCTTACATCAGCATATGAAAAAAAAGATGCTAATAAATTATACTTAAATTGTGGATATTTAAAAAAAGAAAGTAATATATTTGTAAAAGATATATAGGGTGGTAAAAATGAAAAAAATATTAAATTTATTATTTAGTAGATTAGTAATTACATCTATTTTAATTTTAATTCAAGTTTTATTTTTTATATTTATGGTATGGAAATTGAGTAATTATTTTCTATATATAACACTTTTATGCATTATATTAAGCTTTTTAATATTGTTATATATTATGAATAAAGATAGCTCACCATCTTTAAAATTACCTTGGATTTTACTTATTTTGTTGTTTCCTATTTTTGGAGGATTATTTTATTTAATGTTTGCCCAAAACAGATTTTATAAAAAAGATAGGGAAAGAATTATAAAAATATATCAAACTAAGAAAAAGATATGTTTAGAAGAAAACATAAAAAAATTAGAAAATATGGATTGTATTTTTGCTGGGAATGCTAAATATATTGCTCATAAAGGAATGTTTCCACTTTATACTAATACTGATACTAAATATTTTAAAATAGGTGAAGAAATGTATGAGTCTTTACTTCAAGATTTAAAAAATGCCAAACATTTTATTTTTATGGAATATTTTATTATAGAAAATGGCAAATTCTGGGATAATATTTTAACTATTTTAGAACAGAAAGTAAAAGAGGGTGTTGATGTTAGAGTTATTTTTGATGATATGGGGTGTATATTAACTCTTCCAAATCATTACGAAAAAACACTTATAAAAAAAGGAATAAAATGTACTGTATTTAACGAATATAAGCCAATTTTATCGATTGGACATAACAATAGGGACCATAGGAAAATAACCGTTATAGATGGCTTTATTGGCTATACAGGAGGGATTAATCTAGCCGATGAATATATAAATGCTAAAGTTAAATATGGACATTGGAAAGATACTGCTGTTAGACTTTATGGAGAAGGAGTAGCGAATTTAACAGATCTCTTTTTAACTACATGGAATTACTTAAATCACATAAACGAAAAATTAGATAATTATACACCGTATAGATACCATAAAGAAGAATTTAAAGCCAAAGGTTTTGTTCAAGCATTTGGGGATAATCCTATTGACAAAGAAAAAATTAGTGAAACTGTAATTTTAAATATGATATATAGTGCTAGTAAATATATATATATTAATACTCCATATTTAATTGTAAGCTATGAAATCTTAGAAGCTTTATCAATAGCATCAAAAAGAGGTGTTGATGTAAGAATTACAACTCCTCATATACCGGATAAATGGTATGTACATATAATGACACAATCACATTATAAATATTTGATAAAAAATGGTGTTAAAATATACGAATATGGTCCTGGATTTATTCATGCTAAAAGTTTTGTTATAGATGATAAAGTAGCTATGATAGGGACTATTAATTTAGATTATAGAAGTCTTATTCATCATTTTGAATGTGGTGTTTATATGTACGGTACTAATAGTATAAAAGATATGAAAGATGATTATATAAAAACTTTAGAAAAATGTATTCAAATTAAAGAAAAAGATATTAAAAAATTACCATTTTATAAAAGATGGACAAGAAATATTTTACAGTTTTTTTCACCACTATTATAGGAGGCGTTATGTTAAATAAAGTAAAAAAATTAGATAAAAATTATTATTTTATTGTTTTAATATGTTTATTATTAGTTATTTTATCAATTCCGTCTAATTATTTATTTGGCTCTCTTACTGATTGGATAACACAACATATAGTTTTTCCTGATTATTTTAGAAAACTTTTCTATGAAACTGGAAATATATTTCCATCTTTTGCTCCTTCAATAGGTGCCGGACAAAATATTTTTAATTTTTCTTATTATGGTTTATATAGTTCTTTATTTTTAATATCTTATTTATTACCGTTTATAGATATGACTACTTATATAATTGTATTAAATATTTTTTTATATATTATAAGTGGATTACTATTTTATAAATTTTTTAAGAAACATTATAGAAAAGATATTTCTTTAATAGTGACTATAATAATGATTTGTGCTGCACCACTTTTATATCATTGTCATAGACATTTTATGTTTGTAAGTTATATGCCATTTTTAATAACAGCTTTGTTTGGTGTTGATCTATATTTCGAAAAAAATAATAAATGGTTACTTATTACATCTGTTTTTTTAATAATTCTTACTAATTATTTTTTCAGCGTATCTTCTTTATCTGTTATTGTTTTATATGGCTTATTTGTTTATCTAAAAAAAGAAAATAAAATTAAATTTAAAAAGACTGTTGTAGATGCTTTTAAGTTTTTAATTCCTATTTTTCTAGGTGTTTTGCTTGCTAGTTTTATATTACTTCCTACTGCTTATACTTTATTAGATGGAAGAAGTTCTTCAAATAATAATATACTTACAAGTTTGATATTTGATTTAGATTATAGTAAATTACTATATTCATCATATACATTAGGGCTTACATCTTTAGCTATTATATCTTTAATAAATGGATTAAGAAGTAATAAAGAATATAAAGTTTTATCTATTATAATATTTATATTAATATCAGTTCCTTTGTTTTGTTTAATATTAAATGGTTTTTTATATGCTAGAGTAAAAGTTTTTATTCCTTATTTAGTTTTATTTGGATTATTTATATGTAATTTACTTGAAAATATAGAAAAAATAGATAAAAAAAGCTTATTAATTTTTATAATTTTTTTAATAATCTTTATAATATTTAAATCAAAGTTTTATTTCATTTTAGATTATATTATAACAGTTATTTTACTTTATATTTTAAAAAATAAAAGAATTATTTTATATATTATTATTTTCTTTATATCTATTTCGTTATGTATTATTGTTAATAAAAGTGAAAATTATGTATCAAATTCTGTATATAATAATATAATAAAAGATTATAAAGAAATAAATGACATAAAATATGATGATAAATATAGAGTTTATCATTTAGATGATAATTTATACACTACTAATAAAATATATACAAGTAATTATCATATAGATTCTATTTATTCATCTACTTATAATAAATATTATTATGATTTTTATAAAAATATATTTAAAAATCCTATTTCTTATAGAAATAATATGATTTTATCACAGTCTAAAAATTTATTATATCAAACATATATGGGAGCTAAATATATGTATAGTACTAGTGATATGCTTGGATATAAAAAAGTTAGTGAGCATGTTTATAAAAATGAAAATGTATTACCAATTATTTATGGAACAGATAAAATTATAAACGAAAAAGAATTTGATAAATTAGAGTATCCATATACATTAGAAGCTTTATTTAGCGGTGTTGTTACTAAAGAAAATAAAACTAAAGAATTTAGTAAAAACATTAAAAAAATTGATTTACATTATGATATTAAAAGTGTTAATGGTTTAGAAATAAATAAAAAAGAAGATAGTCTAAATATAGTGGCAAAAGATAAAAATGAACTTGTTTTAGAATTAAAAGAAAATATAAAAAATAAAATAATACTTATTGACTTTAAGTTAAATGAGGAATGGAATTGTTCTAAAGGAGATAGTAAAATAACGATTAATGGAATCAGTAATACACTTACATGTAAAAGCTGGATATATAAAAATAAAAATAATAACTTTCATTTTTATATAGGTGAGGATAATCTAAAAGAATTAAACATAAAATTTAATAAGGGTGAATATAATATAGAAGATATTAATATATATGAAATGGATTATAATGATATCTTAGAATATGTAAAAAGTGTGTATAAACCAGAATATATCAATATTAATGGTGATAAAATTACTTCTAAAATAAATGTAATAAATGATGGCTATATAGTTTCTAGTATTCCGTATGATAAAGGATTTTCTATTTATGATAATGGTAAAAAAGTAAATGTAGAGAAAGTTAATAAATCTTTTATAGGCTTTAAAGTAAAAAAAGGAATTCATAATATTGAAATAAAGTATAGTGCTCCTTTATTTAAAGAAGGAATATTTATAAGTGTTTTAACTATTTTGTTAATAATTATATATATATTAATAAATAATAGAAAAAAATTAAAGAAATTTTAAAAAAAGTATTGTCAAAATTTAAAAAACATTATATAATTATAACAGTCTTGCTGATAAGACTGTATGTGCCTGAGTGGCGAAATTGGTAGACGCACAGGACTTAAAATCCTGCGGGAGTCAAATCCCGTGCCGGTTCAAGTCCGGCCTTAGGCACCATTATATGTGTGGAGAAATACCCAAGTCTGGTTGAAGGGACCGGTCTTGAAAACCGGGAGGTCGGCGACGGCGCGGGGGTTCGAATCCCTCTTTCTCCGCCACTTATTAATATCGCGGAGTGGAGCAGCTTGGTAGCTCGTCGGGCTCATAACCCGAAGGTCGTTGGTTCAAATCCATCCTCCGCAACCATATGGTTCCGTGGTGTAGCGGTTATCACGTCTGCCTGTCACGCAGAAGATCGCGGGTTCAATTCCCGTCGGAACCGCCATGATGGCTCTGTAGCTCAGTCGGTAGAGCAAGGGACTGAAAATCCCTGTGTCGATGGTTCGATTCCATTCGGAGCCACCATCTAAGGGAAAACGAACTTGAACTATCATTGAGTTCGTATATATATACTAGCTTAGGCTAGTTTTTATTTGGGTTTATATGTGGTTAAAAGGACTATATTTATTATTAATGGAGGATACTATGAATAGTCGAATTTATACTGAAGAACAAAGACAAATCTATTTGAAGTTAATTGAAAAAGGAGTAACTAAAGAATTCCTTTCTGAAGATGAAGAGTTTATTATAAAAAAAAGATTTGGTTATCAAGAAACTAACTTTTTAAAATTTGATGAGATTAGAAAACAATATAATGAAAATTCTAGATTTAAAGATAAACTTTCTTTATATAGTATAAGAGAAAAATTTAATAGTTCTCTTATAAAAATAAAATATAGATTAGATAAATTTGGCTATGATCAATTGATTTATTTTTTTTCTACTGATGGGTTAAAACATAGAAAAAATTATATTAACAATATGTCTAATAATAATTCTTTAGATCAAATTAGAGTATCTTTTTTGGGTTTAGAGATATCTTTAGAAAGGAAATTATGTAAAGCAGGATATAATGATTTAAATAGTATTATATGTTCCAGTGAAAATGAATTAAGACGCTTATTATATGATAATGATTATAAAATTTTAAAGAATAAATTAGACGAACTTGGCATATTCTTTAAAAATATTTCACTAAATAATAGAAAATTTCATGAATTAACAGAAAGTGAAAAAATGAGTTTAAGTGTAAATGAACTATTTTCATTAAAAATATCAAATTGTTTACATAGAATAAATGTAAATAATTTAAGAGAACTTTTAAATCTAAATTATTATCAGTTATGTATAATTCGAAATTTAGGTAAGAAATCAATTGATGAAATAATTAATAAAATACATGGGTTGGGATATAAAATAAGTGGTGATGAAGATCATCTGTTTTGGAATGAGAAAAGTTTTACTAGTAGAGAGTTTGACAAATTTACTTTAACGGAGCGAAAAAACATAAAGGTTAGATGTTTATTTCCAACTATTATAAGCCAAAATTTAGAAATTGCTTCTATTAATACTATAGGTGATATTCTCGAAAGAGACTGCAAAGAATTAGTTTCTATAAATAACATAGGATTTAAATCAGTTCAAAAAATATTAAAAAAAATTAATAAATTAGGATTTCATATTAAAGGTGAAGAAGAATTTACAGATTCATTAGATGATGATAGAAAGATTTATGAAACTGTTCCATCTTTAAAAAATATAAATCTGTCTAAAGAAATAAATGATGCTAAAAGTGATATATTTTTAAATTATAGAGATTTATTAGAACAATATAGGAACTTAAAAATAGAACAAGGAGTATTAGATTATCAAATAGAGTGTGTTACTAAGGAATTGGATAATATTCAAATTAGAGGTAAGAAATATGAAAAATAAAGAATTATTATTATTGCTAGAGGAATTAAAAAAACAAATTGAGTTAATTAAAAAAAAATAATAACAAAAAAAAGATACTATTAATAGAATTAAATAAAGTGTTGAAATCTAGTAACTAGCGTTTTTTTTACATTATTTTATATATATTTAACTATATAATTTAGAACAATAGTTTTCCACAATAAAAAAATATATATTTATAAATACAAAATGAAAAATAGAGATGTTTATCTCTATTTTTGTTCCTTCATTTGAATTAATATATTTCTAAGTCTTTTATAATCTTCTAGTTTTAAATCTTCTAAGTTAACATTTTTTATATTTCCATCAAAACTATTATATATAGTATTATTTGATATATTATTTACTGGTATATTTTGTATTTCTTTTTTATTTTCGATAATTGTATTGCCTTTAATTTGATGATTTGTTTTATTTATAAAATAAATTATTATATTTATAATTAACCATGATATAAAAATTATTATAGTTATAGATACTAAATTAAGTAATTCTTGGTTGCTATATAATGAAGTTTGATCATATACATCAATTTTATTTTTATTAATAATATCAAGTATTAGAATCAAGATAAAATGTATTGATGAATAAACTATTATATTTGTTAATTTTACATATTTTTTAACTTTTTTACTAAATACAGTTTTTATGATTACTATATTTAATATAACTATCATTAATATATAAGTTGCTAGATTAGGGAAGCATAATATAATAAATATATTGTTTATTAAATAATCAAATAAATCAAATATTTGACTATTATATATAATCATAGTTGCAAACATAATTATAGAATATATATATACATATGTTTTTTTAGTCTTTATCTCATCTTTTTTAATTGTATTAAATAAATAGATTGATATAAGAACAAATATGAATAATATAAACATAAAGAAGTAGGAAGATGATACAAGATCTACCAAACTTTTTATTTTTTCAAATAGTGAGAGCCTAATCATTTTCCCACCCCCTTTAATTATACATTTTCTTCTTTTATTAACTCTGCTATATATATTGTTTGAGTTGTACTATCATTTTTAGTACAAGTAATCAATGTTAGGCTTTTTTTAGATTTATCACGATATATTTTTACTTTTCCTACTTTAGGTTGAGTATAAATATTAGTTATTAGATATGTATATTTAATATTATTATAATATATATAAGCTAAATCATTTTTTTCTAGTTTATATAAATTTTTAAAGTAAGCAATTGAACTATTTCCAGAGTGTGCTGCAAGTATAAAGTTTCCATTTGGTTTATCAGGGTAGTCAGATGCACTCATAATGGCAATATTTTTATTTACATTATTTGCGCTAGAATCTTTACTTACAAAACCTCTTTTAAGACTTATTCTAGGGATTTCTAAAGTCCCTATATATTTGTTTTGATTATTGTTTTGATTGTTATTGCTTGTGTTGTTATTAGGAACATTAATATTTTCATTTTGGTTATTTTCTACTTCGTTATTTAAAACTTCATCTTCAACATTTACTTCTCTTGGCATTTCGCTATCCATAAGTTTTATATTCATATAGTCATATGCATAATTAATCTTAGTGTTTATATAATTGTAAGATAATAAGCCAATACCAAAAGTTATTAGTAAAATTCCAATGATATTTATTGTTTTGTTATTTTTGTTTTTTAGCATTGTAATATACTAATCCAGTACCAGATGTTATAACTGCTATACCTAATAAATATACAATCATTGGTATTTGAGAATCAGTTTTTGGAACTTCTATTTCTTCACCAGGTGTTTTAGAGTTTTCCATTGTAACTTCTTTTGTAACTCCATATTTATCGATTTTAATTGTTATTTTGTTTTGACTTAATTCATATCCTTCAGGAGCTTCAACTTCTTCTAGAGTATAAGTACCTAAAGGTAAGTTTTCTATTATATGAGCCTCAGTAGTAGATACCCATTTATCAATAATTTTACCATTTTTGTCTTTTAAAACTAGTGTTGCTCCAGCTAAAGCTTCTTTTGTTTCACTATCTATTTTTAATATAGATACTCTTGTTTTTTCAGGCTTTTTATTGTTTTCCATTGTGATTTGTTTAGTTTCACCATATTTATCTATAGTAAATGTTACTTTTCTTTTAGTTAATTCATAACCTTCAGGAGCTTCAACTTCTTCTAAAGTATAAGTACCAAGAGCTATATTTTCAATTACATGAGCTTTATCAGTACTTGTCCATTCATCAACTACTTTACCATTTTTATCTTTTAGAACTAATTTTGCACCTTTTAATGGTTTATCAGTTTCTCCATCTATTTTTAATATTGATACATTTGATTTAGGTAAACTTACTACAAGTTCTGTAGATGCATTTTTTACAAATTCTTCAGGTTTTACTGTAATAACATCTTGATGTTTGCCATCATTTGCTGAATATTTATATGTTCTGTAATAAACATATTTTGTTGTAAGTTTAACTGCTGCTGTATCACTACTATTTTTTATGCTTGTTACTGGAACTCTAATTCTAAATTTTTGATTTACATTTAAAGTTGTTTTTTGATTTCCATTTTCATCAACTATAATAGTACCTGCTGGCGCTTTTGTAATTTCAACATTGTATGTAGAAACTAGGTTAGCATCAACTGTTACTAAATCTGTTTCATAATATTTTTTATCACTTGATAAATGCATTCTTTTGTTTGATAAAGAAGCAATAATATGTGTATTTTCAGTTGGTGTTTTAGCTTTTTTAGCGTCATTTACAAGTTTGATTATATGTGGTCTTAAATTATGTGGGTCACTTGCAGTTGTTTTAAAACTATTAGGCAAGTTACTTGAACCAGTAGTATCATCTAAATACCACCAAACAGCACTTGCAGTAATAAATTTATCATAAGATGCGTTTCCTGTTATTGATTTATTTGGATAACCATTTTGAATGATATATGTAAGTCCGTCTCCACCTTCACCATTCATATACATTGTTACTCCGTGTGGAGTAGATTTATGAAAGTCTAAACAGTAAACTACATTACCGTTAGTATCTTTCAGTGCAGTAAAATAAGTACTTCCTATATAACTTAATTTTTCTCCAGATGTCACAGTAATAGATGATGGTGCAGCTACTACTTCTGACATTAGAATACTACATGTTACTAATAATGTGAAAAATAATGTTTTTAATATTTTTTTCATAATATTTCCTCCCTTTTAGTGCTAATTATACTATCACTAAAACCCCATTTTGTCAAGTTTAAAATGTTATTTATACACAAAT
>CALVXR010000078.1 GCA_944371445.1 uncultured Bacilli bacterium | reverse complement strand
TCTTCTTTCGTCAATTAGATTGTATCACAATATGCGTTAGATTATAGTAATCTTTCGCTTTTTTTTATTTTATTATCAAAATAAAAAAAGACTGTATGAAATTATTTCATTTCATTACAGCCCCTTTGTTCTTTGATTATTTATTTTTTAAAAATTCCAAAGCTTTTTGAAGTTGAGCATCACTTTCTTCTGTTGGATTTTTTTGATATTCTTCACTTTGTTTTACTTCTATTGATGGAGCAATTCCTTCACCGTCAACACATTTTTCTGTTGGTGTTAACCATTTTTCTGTTGTAATTTTATATTTACTATTATCACCAACATCCTTCATTTCTTGAACAGTACCTTTTCCATATGTTTTTTCTCCTATCGATACTGCTCCCAAATTTTCTTTTAAAGATGCTGTCAACAGCTCAGAACCTGATGCGCTTATATTATTGGTTAATATTACAATTGGATAATTTTTATTATTTTTGCCTGTAGAATAATATTTTGTTTTTTCGCCTTTTGATTCTATTTGATAAATTATATTTTTAGAATCTAAAAAATATGATGCTATTTCTTTTGTAGTACTTAAATGTCCACCGCCATTATCTCTTACATCTATAATTAAAGAATCTATATTATTTTTTTCAAGCTCTTTCATTTCTTCTTTAAATTGTTCTGCAGTATTAAGAGCAAATATATCAATTTTAACGTACCCTATATTTTTATTTTCTTCCTTATATACTTTAGTACTAACTGAATCGAATATTATTTTTTTTCTTTCTAAAACAACCTCTTTTTCTTCAGAATCCTTTTCTAATTTTAATTTAACTTTTTTATTTTCGCTATTTTTAATTAATTTTGTCACTTCATTTATACTCATTTTTGATATATCAGTTTCATTTATTTCTTTTATTTTAGAACCAATTTCTACTTTGTTTTCTTCTGCTGAAGAATTTTTTTCTACACCGATTACATATATTTCACCTTTATCATCTTGAGTTATAGTAATTCCAATGCCTTCATATTCTCCTTTTAATTTCATTTCAGAAATATCAGTTTCTTTATCATATGTGAACAAACTATAATCATCGTCTAATGAGGCAACCATCCCAGCTATTGCATTATCTATTAATGCTTCCTTATCTATTTCTCCATAATAATTTTCAACTATATAATCATAATTTTCTTTAAATTTATCTATATATTTTATATTTTCATTTGAACTATTAACTCTTTTTAGTCCGATGTAAAAGCCAAATATAAGGCTTAATGTAACTGTTACAAAAACAAGAATTACTACTTCTAGTGTACCAAACTTACCTTTTTTACTCATTCTATCACCTTTTATAATATAACATATTATAAACTTTTTTTCTACAATTAATCAAAAAAGATTGTTTTTTACAATCTTATTTTGAAATTTCTATTAATTCTTTTGTGACTTCAATATCGCCTTCAATAGCTTTTTGTATCTTTTTATCTTTTATTAAAATTAATGTTGTTGTACTCACTTTAAAATCTTTGATATTTTCAACATTAATATTAGATTGTTCAGCTATGTAAGATTTATTTAACAAATCATTTGTATCCACTGTATATAATCTTATTGCGTCTTCTTTTTGGTTATAAGATTGTGAATAATAATTTAAGCTATCCTTATAATAAGAATCATCATTTGTTAATAAAACATAATATTCATTATTTGGCTGATTAAATATGTTCCCTATTAATATTTCATCATATTGAATAATTTTATCATCTTCTGAAACATTTTCAGTACTATTAGAATTACTCTGTTTCTTTGTTATAAATGAAGTTATAATGTAAAAGCCAGCAAAGATTACCAAAACGACCAAAATCATTTCAACCAATTTTGTTACTTCATCATTTTTTTGTTTCTTTGTTTCTTTATTTTTGAAGCCATAATCTTTTTTTTCATTTTTTTTGTTATTTTTGTTTACTGTTTTTCTTGCCATAATATCACCTAGGTAATATTATAACACAGTTTATTTGTTTTTAAAACAATTATTTACTAACAGGTAAAACACTCATAGAATTTGCAATATTTAATAATTCTTCCTGACTGATATCATTTGATGTTAAATAATATTCAGTGTTATTACTTATCCATGAAATAGAGTTATTACCTAAACTACCAAAAACATCTGTAACAAAAGTTATTTCACCATTTACTGGTATTGTAGAGTTTTCCATGCTACTATCTATAGTTTCTTCCACTAATGTAAAATTACTTTCTCCACCAAAGTTTAAGATTATTCTTTCTCCATCTTCTTTTTTGATTTTATTTTGATTTATAAGTTTTGTATCTTTAGGTAAATACATAGGATAAACAATATCATTTAATTTTTGGTTTGTTACTTCTTTTGATACACTTGTTTCCATATTTTCATCAACTTCAAAATAATTTTCCTTATATTTTGCTTTAAAATCTATAGTTTTTACTTGCATACTTATTTTAACATTATTTTTATTATCCAAAATTTCAACTTTCTTTATATTGTTATTCTTATCTATATATATTTTTTGTTTTTTCAATTCTTTGTTGTTTAAATAATTAGCTTCCACTTCATATATATAAAAATCTTTTTCTTTTACAAATTTCTTATCTTTATCACTCTTTATATCATCTATTATAGAATGTAATAGATAAGCTTGTGAACTATTATAAGGCCATTCACTTTGAAATTTAAAGCTTTTATTTAATGTTGGTGTTAAAACATACACTGCATCTTTGTTTTTTAAAATAATTTGTTCGTGATTGTTAGTTTGATTTTTTAAACTAACTCTATACAAATCTCCTTTACTATAGGAAACATCTACATCGTATAAATATTTTTCTTCATTACTTATTATTTGCATTATTCCTGTCAAATGATATGCATCGGAATTTTTTACTTCTTTTTCTAATTTTTTTATAATACTGCTAGAGTCTTTATTAAAACATCCAGTTAACAAAAATAGCAAAAAGACTAATGTTATTAAACCTTTTTTCATTTTTTCACCTCTTATTGTTTTCAATAAACTATATGTTTTTTTAAAACAATTATGAATATATTTACATATTTTGTACAAATTATTAAAAAGAAAGGGTGATTTTATGGAAATTTTAGAAAAAATAGCATTAGTTTTTACCATAATTGGTGCATTAAACTGGGGACTTATTGGTCTTTTGGATTTCAACTTAGTATCAATGCTATTTGGTGCTGACTCTATGCTAAGCAATTTAGTTTATATAATAGTTGGTGTTTGTGGAATTATTAACATTGGATTATTTTTTCCACATTATTCATATAAAAAATAGACCTAAGTCTATTTTTTTGTTATTTTTATTTTTACTTTTTTTGTTTTTGGCGTATAAGTTGCTCTTAAATCGTCTCCTTCTATTTTTACATCAACTTCATATTCACCTTCTGTATATCCTTCCAAGTCTAGATATGCATTGATATCATCGCTTTCTATTTTATCAATTACAGATTTAACACCTTTTAAACCAACAGAAATTACAGTATCACTGGCACTAATTCCCTGCGCAATGTATTTATCATCTAAGTTTCTATACTCTATATTTACATCTTTTAACTCTTTATTTGAAACACTGCCTACAGTAACATCAATTGTTACATTATTTATATCCATAGATTTAACTCCAACTGGTTTATTAATTTCCATTTTGTAAGTCTTATTATCTTTTAAATCTTTTACATCAATATTAATTGGAATATATTTTAATTTAGCCAATACATCTTTGTCACCATATACAGTTACTTTATTAGCACTACTTGTAATACTTTCTATTCCAACTCCAAAGGCAAGCTCCCCTGTTGGAATAATTTTTATTGGTAATTCTTTACTTGGAGAATCAATTTCTACTTTAGCATCTATTTTATTTGGAACTATCTCAACATCTACTAACTTTCCGTTATTATCATAAGCTTTCAAAGGAATATCCTTTAAAAGTATTTTCCCAACTTCTTGTTTTTCTAATTTTTTTACATCAACTAACGCTTTTACTGTAGCAACCTCTTTTAATTTATGCTCAGCGCCTTTTATTACAACTTTATCATTGTCAATATTAACATCTTCTATAACTAGTCTATCATTTAAACTATCACTATTTAAAATATCAACCGATAATGTTCTTGTTTCTGATACTTTAGGATATATTATTATTGTAGCAACTGAAGGGTTTATTTTATATTCAATTGATGGGAGTACCTGATCATATTTTATATTAACTTTATGAGTTCCAGGTTTTAACCCTGTTAAATCTACTGTTATATTATGTGCTGGTGATTGTTTAGCAAAATATAAATCTGCTTTATTTCCAATCAATGTAACGTCTACCGTTTCAGGTAGTCCTTCTATAACATAGCTTTCTTCATTATATATTACATTAACTTTTTGAGATTTTAAAACTTCTGCAGAATTTTCTGTAAGAATTAATAATCTTTGATCTATCATTATAAAAACTGTAATAGCTAAAAAAAGTGATACAAAAAGTAAAGTATTTGTTGAAGATAACCATTTCTCTACTTTTTGACTAGATTTATTAAATATTTTAGAAATATTAACTATAAATTTTGTTACAGGAAGAATTATTTTTTTATCAATAAATCCTACAATTTTTAATCTTCGCTTTTTGTTTTTCTTATTCTTCATCAAAATCACCTTCTTCATCTATAAGCATTGATTTTTTAGGTTTCAATTCTTCTAATAAAAGAATTTTAACTTCATCCAAGCTCAAATTATAATGTAAAACACCTCCAATTGCAATTGAAAGTCTTCCTGTTTCCTCTGAAGAAACTATCGCTATACAATCTGATGCTTCTGATATTCCAAGTGCTGCTCTATGCCTAGTTCCTAATCTCTTACTTATTTTTAAGTTATCACTTGTTGGAAATACTGCTCCAGCGCTTGTAACTTTGTTTCCTTGAATAATAGCACCACCATCATGAAGAGGATTATTTGGGAAGAAAATTGAAATTAACAATTCACTAGAAATATCTGCATATATTTTTTTTGATTTTTCTATATATTCAGTTAATGCATTATCTCTTTCTAAAACAATTAAAGATCCAATTCTTGCTTTACTCATATAATCAAGCGCATTAGCTATTTCATATACCATTCTTTCTCTTTGATCAACTGTCAAAGTTTTATGTTTACCTAAAAGCTGACTTCTTCCTAAGTGTTCTAGTACATTTCTAATTTCAGGTTGAAAAATTACGATTAGCGCTAAAGGCCCCCATGTTATAACATAATCTAAAAGATAACTTATTGTAATTAAATCCAATAAATCGCTAAATATTTTTAAAAATACAATAATTAAGATACCTTTAAATAATAATACCATTTTCATATTTTGTCTTAAGCTTTTAAGAATAAAATATAAAACCATCCAAACTAATAAAACATCCAATAATTTTTTTATTAAAATTATAATTCCATCAAAAGTCATATATTGCCTCCTATCATAATACTTTTTAATTATAACACATTTTTTATTTATATAAAAGTTTTATATGTTTTTATAAAAAAAAGAATAGATAAACTATTCTAAAAACTCCATATATCATCATCATCGACTTCTTTTAATGAATCAATTTCTGGTAATGGTAAATTTTCTTCTTCTTTTATTTTTTCATTAGAATCTGAATCTTTTTTTTCTTTTTTATCTTTTTTTGTTTCTTTATTTTCCTGATTTTCATCAATTTCATTTATATCATTTACTATTTCTTTATCTTCTAAATTATCATCAATCTGTTCTTCTAAATTTGTACCTTCTTCTGATAAATTATTATCATATTGTTCTAAATTTAATGCATCATCATTTAAAGGTTCTGGAATTGTTTTATCATCATTAACACCCTCTAAATCATTTTCATTATTAACTGAAAATTCTACAGGTGCATCAAAATTAAGATTATCCTCTGAACTACTTTCTTCAGCAGATTCTTGTGAATTACCATCATTATTATTAGATTCAGGTATATTTATTTCCCAAGGATCTTTGTCAAGTTCAACAGGAAAATCAATATTTCCCTCATCCATAACTAAGTCTTTTCCATCACCTATTTCAGCATCAAATTGTTGTTGCTCTTTTGTTTTTCTATTTTTTTTCTCATTAGCTACTTGCTCTTTTTTATTTTTTTCTTTTTTCTTACGTTTTTCTACAAAATTTGATTTATCAGCAATATAGCCTATTAATGTCATAACAATTATTACACTAATAACTATTATTAAAGTTAAATTATCATTAATAAATTCCATTTTCTTCCTCTCCTATTCTCTTATTAATATAAGAATACCATATTTTTTCTTATATTACAAGTATTATATTTAATACTTTTTATTTATTTAAATAGTCTTTTCCTTTAAATGGCTCTTCTCTTAGTAAATCATTATAATTTTGCTGTCTTAATGCTTCGTAAACCATAATTGCAACAGTATTAGATAAATTGAGTGCTCTAATATTATTATTCATAGGCATTCTCATACAATAATCCAAATTATCTTTCAGTATGCTCTTAGGAATACCAGTACTTTCTTTTCCAAATACAAAATATATATTTTCATTACTATCGCTATAATCAAAACTAGTATGTGGTTTTTTTCCATATCTAGTTAAGTAATAAAAAGTTCCTTGATTTTTTTCTTTAAATTCATCAAAATTTTTATAAACTGTATAATCACAATGCTTTATATAATTTACGCCACTTCTCTTAATATATTTATCTTCTAAAGAAAAGCCTAATGGTTCTATTAAATGAAGTCTTGCACCTGTTCCAGCACAAGTTCTCATTATATTGCCTGTATTTCCAGGTATTTCTGGTTCATATAATACTATATTTATCATAAAACATCCTCATTTTCAGAAATATATTTTATTGCATCTTTTGAATTTATATTTTCTTTTTGGTAATATAATGCTTCTGTTATTTTTCCGTCTTTTACAATATATATATTAGGACTAATACTATAATCTACATTATCTTTTATAACACTATTTTTTTTCAAAATTGACACTAGTTTTTCAATTTCTATATCACTTGTATCAATGTATATAAATAGTTCACTGAAGTTATTATCACTAATATAATCATATATTTTATTTTCATAAGTTTTAATAGTTTCATCATTACTTGAAGATAAATATATAATTTTATTTGGATTTTCTAATACATAATTATCTAATTCTTCTATTTTTATTTGCATTAAATTTTCACTCATAATTCCCTTTTTCATATTGGCTTCTTCATTAGTTTGATACCAAGAACTAAAATATGAGCATAATAACAATGTTATAATTATTATTATAAATAGTATTACATAATTCTTTACAGGTATTATTTTTTTTGTATTTTTCATTTTTAATCTCCTTTCCATATATAGCTTATCATATTTTATATTAAACTAAGATTTATTTTACTCTTCTACTTTAATATCATTTATTGTTACAATTGGTAAAGTAATATTATAATCTGAACAAATAACTTTAAATTTTTCTCTAAAAGTTGAAAGTTCTTTAACGATACTATCTGGATAAATTCTTTTACTATTTTTGATAGCATTATATACATCTAATATTGTTACATTATCCCTATTATCAAATAAAGCTTCTGAAAATGCATTTGTTAATACTGATAATGAAACATCTGGATACATAGCTGAAAGGCCATAAATTCTTTTATATTCGGATGTAGCACTAACAATTGATTTCATAAGTTCTTCTACAATAAAGTTAGTATATTTAAATGATGCTCCAGTTTGTTTTTCTATTTTAGGAATAGTCCCCATCAATATTTTTACAGTTGTTTCCTCTGTTGGTTCTTCGATGTTTATTCTCTCAAATCTTCGTAGGAATGCCCTATCTCTTACTATATAAGTATCAAATTCAATTGTTGTAGTAGCTCCAATCGCTTTAATGTCACCACGATCTAGGCCAGCTTTTAAAATATTGGCTAAATCCATTGGTCCATTTGCGCCACCACCTACTAATGTATGTACTTCATCAAAGAATACTATTACCTTACTTAATGATTTTAATTCTTCAACTAATAAAGTAATGATCATTTCTTTCTTTCCATCTAATGTTATTGTTCCAAGCAAAGAGTTAGACGTTATTTTAAATATTTTATATCCTTTCAAAACATTGGGTACTTCTCCTCTTTGAATCTTATATGCGAGACCTTCTACTATAGCGGTTTTACCAATTCCTGGTTTACCAACCAATAAACCTGATTTTTCTGGTGTAAGTAAAACTAACATTAATTTTTTTAATTCATCTTCACGTGCTATTGCAGGATTTGTAATATATGTTTTAGCTGTTAATTCTTCACCATAATTTTTTAAAACACTATATCTTATTTTTGAACTACTATCGTTATCTATTGAAGGTTTTTCGTTAAAATTATTTACATTGTAAGGTTTTACAGGTATTTGATTATTATTACCATTATTCTCTATATTATTTTGAAACATATTATTTTCAGTCATTTTATTTCACCTCAATATATCCATTTTTTTTGAACTTTCCAACAACATATTCATAATCCATAGCCCCTTCTATTCTATTATAAGTACTTTCTTCTTTACCATTTTCTATAAAGACTGTTGTTGGGGTTCCAGTATATGGTGCTAGTGCATTTAAATAAGAATTTTCTTTTTTAGAAAGATTATCTATATCAATATAGTATACATCAACATTATAGTCATTTATAACTGAATTTAATGTCGTTTTATATGTAGCGCAATGTGAACAACTATCAGCGCCAATAAATAATATAAAATCTTCTTTATTTCCAATCTTTTGTTTTAAATCAGCATAATTAATTTCAGTATATGTTTTTTTAGAACAACCACAAAGCATTAAAATAGGGATTATCATTAATATTAATATTTTTTTCATAAATTTATTACCTCCATTATTTAATTATATAACATATAATAATAAAAAAAAAGAGTTTTCAAAAACTCTAAAATATTATTAATCATTTTTTGACACTATTAACTGTTCTGGAGTTAAATAAATTTCTTGATTTTGTAATACTATTTTAGCAATATTAGTTTTTAGTGATTCAGCTACTTTTTGTAAAGAATCTCCTTCTTTAGTAATATAAATATTTACTCCTTTATTTGGAACAAATAACTCTTCTCCTGGATATATATAATCTGTTTTTAATAATCCATTTATTTTTAAAAGAGTATCTTCATTAGTATTGTATTTCTTTGAAAGTTCGTAAATAGTATCACCTTTTTTTACAATATATATATCAAATATATTACCTTTTTGTACCGGAACTATTATATATTTACCATCTATTTTATCTGTAGTTTCTTTTAATCCATTTATTCTTTTTAGATTAGAAAGTGATGTATTAAATTTTTTCGCGATATCTTCTAGTGTTTCTCCACTATTTATTTTATATATATTATACATTAATCCACCTCAATAAAGTTTATGCATATTTTTAATTATTTTGTCTATTTTAGGTATTTTATTCACACCAAAAACATTTTTATGAATAATCTATTATTGAATAGAAGTAAAGGAGTGAAAAAATATGTGTAATAAAACAGAAGAATGTACTTGCATTGCTGAAATTTTAACTGTTATTTTAATTCTTCAAAAAAATGCTAGTTGTTGTGGAGACTCTTGCTTAGAAACTTGCGATCGTGGATTCTTAGGTTGCGGTACTACTACTGTAGGTTGCAATACTAGACCTGTAATGATTTATACTTGTGCTGGAAATGGTACTGCATTTTCTATGGGAATAAGTAAAGATCCAGCTGTTTCAACAACATCTAATGTATTTAGAATTGAAAAAATTGATGGAAACTGCGCTACTTTTAGAGTTTTAGTTCCAAATACAGATCCAGCCGCAGTAAATAGTGCTTACACTGCTACTAATTCATTCTTCACAATGAATCTAGACTGTGTATGTGCACTTAGATGCTTAAATGATACTTATGTAGATTGTATTTAAAAAAAAAACGATATTTAGAAATATTCTATTTATCGTTTTTTTATCAATAAATTTTAAATATTTTCAATATCAAATTACCAAAATAAAAACTCTTATAAAATAAGAGTTTAATTTCATTATGGTGGAGAATAAGGGATTCGAACCCTTGACCTCCACGGTGCAAACGTGGCGCTCTAGCCAACTGAGCTAATTCCCCATAACAAATTGACTACTAAAGTATATCATTAAAAAACATTTACTGTCAAGTATTTTTAAAAATTTTGTGACTTTTTTTTCAAAATGTCCGCTTTTGTACTTTCGTTTACAAAACAAAATGTCCTATTATAAAAATTAGTGAAAAAAATTGATTTACAAAACAAAATGTCCTAAAATACACTTCCGGAA
>CALVXR010000077.1 GCA_944371445.1 uncultured Bacilli bacterium | reverse complement strand
AAAATAGATGTGAACAAATTAAATAAAAAAAATTTTAATTTATTAAAAATTATGTTATTATTATTTTAGTGATTAGTTGTTTATCAACTATTCCCAAGGTTTCGGATATACTATTTGTCCGTACCATTGAGAATTAAACGAACTAATTAAATAGTTCGTTTTTTTGTATATATGATATAATATAATTGTTATAAGGGAGTTAAAATTATGCAAAAAATCATTAATGAAGTTTATGAAGAAGTAAAAAAAAAGATGTTTATTACCAAGTAATTTTTATGGAATAGGTGCATGGGATCATCATATTAAATTGGTGTATGAAATAGCTGTTAAAAAAATATGATTTATCATCTGAAAAAATAGAACTTATTAAAAAATGCATATTAAATCATAGAGGAAGTATTTTAAAAGAAAAAAACAACAAATGAAGAAATTTGTATTGCAGATGCAGATGCAATGGCTCATTTTTATAATATTCCTTCGTTATTAAAAATGGTTTATGTTGAAAAGAAAATGGACATAGATGAAGGAGCAAACTTCGTTTTAAATAAATTTGAAAGAAGTTATAATAAACTTTCTAATAAGGGAAAACATATAATTTATCCTGAATATGAGGCAGCACAAAAAATATTAAAAAGATAGATTTTATTTTCTATCTTTTTCTATTTGTTTTATTTCTTCAATAGAGTAGTTGGTTACTTTAGGAATATTTTTTAAACTCATATTATGTTTTAATAAATTTAAAATAATTTTTTGGTATCTTCTTTTTTACCCGTTATATTACCTTTTATAAGTAGTTTTTTATTTTTGCTTAGTTGACATGGTAAGCAAATTATTTTATCATATAATTACACTAGAAAGGAAAATAATATGTTAGAAATAAAAAATATATGTAAGAGTTATAAATTAGAAAGTTTTACGCAAAAAGCATTAGACAAAGTTAGCTTAAAATTTAGAAAAAATGAATTTGTATCAATATTAGGTCAAAGTGGTTCTGGAAAAACAACTCTTTTAAATATTTTGGGTGGACTCGATAAATATGATAGTGGTGATTTAATTATAAATGGAAAATCTACCAAGAATTTTAAAGATTCAGACTGGGATGCTTATAGAAATAATTCAGTTGGATTTATTTTTCAAACTTATAATTTAATAAGCCATATAAGCATTTTAGATAACGTAGAAATGGGTATGACACTATCAGGAAAAAGTAAAAAATACAAAAGACAGAAAGCATTAGAACTTTTAGAAAAAGTTGGTCTTAAAGAGCACGCTAATAAAAAACCTAATCAGTTATCTGGTGGTCAGATGCAAAGAGTAGCAATCGCAAGAGCTTTATCAAATGATCCAGACATCATTTTAGCAGATGAACCAACAGGAGCACTTGATTCTAAAACAAGCATTCAAATAATGGAACTCATAAA
Organism: uncultured Bacilli bacterium; assembly: GCA_944371445.1. Taxonomy (GTDB): domain Bacteria; phylum Bacillota_I; class Bacilli_A; order RF39; family UBA660; genus RUG12867. The sequence goes on along the minus strand of CALVXR010000077.1, from coordinate 2,289 downwards.
GGAAATTTCTAAAGATAAATTGGTTATTATGGTCACACATAATTCTGAACTTGCAAATAAATATTCAAGTAGAATAATTGAACTTAAAGATGGAGTTATATTAAATGATTCAAATCCATACGAAGAATCTAATGAAGATAATAATTATAAATTAAAGAAAACTGCCATGAATTTTAAAACTGCTTTATCATTATCATTTAATAATATAAGAACTAAAAAAGGAAGAACTTTACTTACTGCATTTGCTTCTTCAATAGGAATAATTGGAATTACTTTAATTCTTTCATTATCAAATGGTTTTGATAAGCAAATAGACATATTTGAAGCTGATACTTTATCATCATTTCCAATAGTTATATCTAAAACTATGATGGAAGTCGATGTAGAATCACTTCAAAAGAAAAAACAAGATATAGTAGAAAACGAAGGAAAAGAAGCAGAAGATTATATTGTTTCTTATGACTCTAACGAAGATATAAAACAGCACACTAATATATTTACAGATGAGTATTTAAACTATTTAAACAAGATTAACTATAATTATTTAGATGGTATTACTTATACTTATATTAAAGGAATGAATCTTTTGATAAATAATAATGGAGTTGTAAAACCTGTAAATAGCGCTAATTTAAATATGCAAAGTTTATCTAAAGATATAAATAATGATTACTCATTTTTAAAAAATAATTATGATATATTAAAAGGAGAATTACCTAAAGAAAAAACTGATGTGTTACTTTCTTTAAATTCTCAAAACAAAGTAGATAAAAAATTATTAGAAGCTTTTAATATAGATCCTTCTAAAGAAGAGATATCATTTGATGATTTAATAGGTAAAGAATTAAAACTAGTTATGAATGATGATTACTATAAAGATTATGGAATGATATATTCTATAAATAAAGACTTTGAAGCTATGGCAAATAGTGAAAACACAATAACATTAAAAATCACTGGAATTGTTAGAAGTAAAACTGATAATAGAGTAAATCAAATGATGGAAATGACTAATGCTAATGGTGTTGGAGGCATATTATATACTAATGAACTAATGGAAGAATATATTGAAAAAAATATGAATTCAAAAATAGTAAATGCACAAAAAGAAAAAGACTATAATATACTAACTGGTGAAAAATTTGAAAAAGAAGAAGATAAAGAAAATGCACTTCTATATTTAGGAGCATATAAAACACCAATGACTATAATGATTTATCCTAATAATTTTGATTCTAAAGATAAAGTACTAAATTATTTAGATGAATATAATTATAGCAAGAAAGAAAAAGATAAAATAATTTATAATGATATATCTAAAACAGTAATTAGTATGTCTAGTAGTATTATGGATGCTATTACATATGTTTTAATTGCTTTCTCAGCAGTAAGTCTTGTAGTATCATCTATTATGATTGGAATTATTACTTATATTTCAGTGTTAGAACGTACTAGAGAAATTGGAATACTTAGAAGTTTGGGAGCTAGAAAAAAAGATATTACAAGAGTATTTAATGCTGAAACATTTTTAATAGGACTTACATCTGGAGTACTTGGTATTATAATTGCTAGATTATTAATTTTCCCTATTAATATAATAATAGAAAATTTATCTAATTTACCAAATGTAGCAAAATTAAATCCGGTACATGCTATTATTATGATAATAATAAGCATTTTAGTTACTTTAATAGGTGGATTTATTCCATCTAAGATGGCAAGTCGTAAAGATCCTGTAGAGGCTTTAAGAACAGAATAAAAGCTATGATCACTGCATAGCTTTTAATATGGAGGAATTTTTATGAAAGATTTAACTTTTAATACACCACTTATTAAAATAAATTATGAATATAATGGAAAAATAAAACATATTTATACTAAGCTTGAATATTATAATTTAACTGGAAGTATTAAAGATAGAGTAGCATATTATATTATAAAAAATGCTAAAGAAAAAGGAATACTTAAAGAAAATATGCCAATTATTGAAGCTACTAGTGGTAATACTGGTATATCACTTGCAGCATTTGGAGCTTATTTTAATCATCCAGTATACATTTATATGCCTACATTTGTATCAAAAGAAAGAGTAGAACTTATAAAAAGTTATGGAGCTAATATAATCTTAGTTAGTAATGAAGAAGGAGGATTTATAGAATGCATTAAAAGAGCTAAGGAAAAAGCTAAAGAAATAAATGGATTTTATGCTAATCAGTTTGCAAATTTGGATAATTATAATGCTCATTTTGAGACAACTGCTACTGAAATAAAAAGTAAATTAAAAAAAGT
>CALVXR010000076.1 GCA_944371445.1 uncultured Bacilli bacterium | reverse complement strand
ATGTAGGATTAGAAGGCTTAGGTAGTAGAAGGATAAATGAATTATCAGGTGGTCAAAAACAAAGAGTAGCTATAGCTAGAGCTATAGTAAAAAAGCCAGAAGTAATACTAGCAGATGAACCAACAGGTTCATTAGATTCTAAAACAGGAGAAGAAATTTTTAAAATACTAAAAAATATAAGTAAAGAAAAATTAGTAATAGTAGTATCACATGATGAAGAAGCAGCCCTTAAATATGGAGATGAAATAATACATATAGAAGATGGAAAAGTACTAGAAGAAGTAAAAGATTATGAAAATACAAAAGAATTTAAAAAAGTAAAATCACACTTGCCAGTAACAAAAGCTTTAAAACTATCATTTATGAATTTAAAGCAAAGAAAAATAAGATTATTTTTTACAGTATTATTAATGACAATGGCACTTAGCTTTTTTGGGTTATCTACAATATTTACACAATATGATGAAGTATATACTCATACTAAAGCAATGAAAGATGATAATTATAATTTAATAGAAATTATAAAGAGTGGAGGTTACAATACAATTTCTAAAGAATATTATAGAAATGGTATACCTCTTCCACTTAATGAAGATGATATAAGACAAGTAGAAAATAATATAAATGGTAAAATTTATAAATTAAATACATTATATGAAAAAAATGAACCTGTTTCATTTGAATTTAATTATGATACTCTAAATACGTTAAGTTCATATTATTTAATGGTATTTGCAAATGGATTTAACTTTATAGAATTAGATGAAAGTATAGGAAATTATATTGGAAAAATACCAACTGAATATGATGAGATAATGATTCATTCTTATTTAGCAGATTATATTATGAAAGTAGGTGCTCTTAAATATAATTCCTCTGAGTTTAAAAAAGATTATTATAAACCATTAAGTTATGAACAAATAATAAATGAGAATGTATATCTAAAACTTGGAAATGCTAAAGTAAAAATATCAGGAATAATATTAGATAATAATAAAAAATATGAAAAATTTAAAAATATGAAGTTAGAAGAAATACAAAGTGAACCTACTAATTATTTAGAAAATATGTTATTATTAACTAAAGATCCTTATGGGTATTTAGAGTTTAGTAATAAAGTTTTATCTAGAGCAGATGAAATTTATGTAAAAAAAGGTTTTGTGGATAATATTAATGTATTAGGAAATAAAGAATTAGATACTGAATATAAATTTACTGTAGTAACAAATGGAAGTAAAATTTTTGTTCCAGGATCACTTGGGTATTTAGATAAAAAAATAATAGTACTTGATACAGTTAAAAAGGAAATAAAAGATAAAATAAATGAAAATGAAGTAGTAGTAAATAGAAAATATTTAGATATGATTTCAAATCAAGATTATACAAAAAAAGAAACAGAATACGTAAATAATTATAAAAAAGAATTAGAAGATGGAACTATATTAGATTTTAAAACAGATGAAATGTTAAAAGAAGAATTTATGATGTTATATCTAAAAAATAATAATATAATAGGAAGTAAAATAAGTTTTAATATATCTAATAATGAAAATTATAATAATGATAAATTTATAAATGAAACTACAAATGAATTTATAATTACAGGTGTTTCTATAAATGATGATGAAAATAAAATATATCTTCCAGATAATACACTTGATAATTTTATGAAACCTAAAAGTATGGTTGAAAAATTATTAGTAGAAGTAAATGGTGAAGAAGAAATAAAAAATGTATTCGAAAATTATCCATTAGATAAAAAACAAATGCAATCTTTTACACCTTATTCTGAAGTAATTTATGCTGGAATTGGATTTATGGAAAATATTCATGATGTTAGTTTAGTATTGTCTATAATATTTGGAATATTTGCATTAACTTTAATTATTAATTTTATTGTAGTATCTATAAATAATAGTAAAAAACAAATTGGTATATTAAGAGCATTAGGTGCTAGAAAATTAGATATATTTAAAATATATTTGTATGAAGGGTATTTAATAGGTTTCTTACCATGTGTTTTAGCACTTATAATATCATTATTATTTACAAATTATTTAAATAATATGATTAATGATTTATTGTTTTTTGACATTAAATTAATATTATTTACACCACAAGTTATTATAAATGTTTTATTAATAACATTTATAACAATATTTATTGGAGTTTTATTAACTTCTAGGAAAATATCTAAATTAAAACCTGTGGATGCTATAAATAATAGATAACTATAAAGGTAAAACTTTATAGTTTTCTTTGATTGTTCTAAAAAAATTAATAAAAATAAAAAAAAGTATTTACATATTTATTTTTATTATCTATAATTGTTATAGATAAAATAGAAAGTAGGGAAAATTATGAAATTAACAAATAGCAAACCGGGGGGGGGTATTTTAGATACCTATAAAAATAAAAGAGGATTTACGTTAATAGAATTACTTGCAGTTATAGTAATACTAGCAGTTATTGCTTTAATAGCAACCCCAGCAATAATAAACGTAATAGAAAATGCAAGGAAAAAAGCATTTGAAAATACTGCATATGGAGTATTAGATGGACTAAGATTAGAATATATGGAAAGAGTGGCTAGTGGAAATACTAAAGAAACTAAGTTTTTTACATTTCC
>CALVXR010000075.1 GCA_944371445.1 uncultured Bacilli bacterium | reverse complement strand
TATTATACAGTTGAACATAATAAACAAGTTTATTCTCATGTATCTTCATATGGGGAAAGGGGCATTTTGCCTTTTTATCAAAAACTTGTTTTTTATTTATGTTTTTTTAAAGCAATAGCATAATATACTTATTTTAAATGTTTCAATATTGTAATATAAAAACATATTAATGTTTAACACTAATATGTTTAGTTTTGATTAAACAAACTTTTTATATATTGTTTTGCTTTTTCATAATCTGTTTCGTCAATTTTGTTATCTTTTTCATAAACTTCATTTATATTTATAGTAGCTCCTGTATCACTTAAATCTTTATTTCTTATATCAATCCCAATAAAGGAAATATCTTCTAAATCAATATATTTTAACAAATAATGGTATCTACTAACAATTTCACACAAAATAGATTCAATAAATCCTTTATCTATTTTAATTATTTTATTTTCTGTTATTTTCTCAATATTCCTAGCAATATATTTTGTCATCTCTGATGTAAAAGACTTAGCAATTTCTTTTTTTATCTGTTAATAATTCATATTTCATATTTTCCTCCATTAATTTTTTAACACATAAATAAAAAATATTTGACTTTAAATCAAATATTTATTTAATATATTTTTCTCCTGAACCTCTTTTAAGCTCTATTACATACATTATATTTAAATATATAAACATAACTACTAAAAGTATCCACCCAAATATAGGAATAATAAATAAAAGTATCCAAATATATGGAGATAAATAAAGTTCCTTTCCATCTACTTTAAGTTTAGCACATGTTTTACATAAAATTTCTATTTGAAAAACAGCAAACATTATAAAAAATGGAAAAACAAATAAAAGTAATCCTATTACCCAATACTGCCATTTAGCATACCAAGCATCTTTGTCATAAACATCTACTAGCGCTCCTAAAACTAAAATACTTGTACTGTTTGAAAAAAATAGTAATAAAAGCCATATCCACCAGTTATCTCTTTTTAATATATTCATATTATACCTTCTTTCTATATAATTATATCATTTCTCTATTTTTTTAGAAAGCATTTTTACTTTTTCTACTCCATATTTTTCTCATTTTATTTTAAATCTTTTTTAAGTTCATATAATATATTTATAGCTTCTAATGGAGTTATTTCTAAAGGGTTAATTTTTTTAAGTTTTTCTTCTACTTTAGATTCTTTAGGAATTAAATCATCAATTGGAAGAAATTCTTGTATTTTAACATCTCTTTTTATTTCTTTATTTTCATATACTTTTAAGATGCTATCGGCTCTTTTTATTAAGCTTTCAGGAAGTCCTGCAAGACGAGCTACATGAAGACCATAGCTTTTATCTACACTTCCCTTTTCTATTTTATGTAAAAATGTAACTTCTCCATTTTCTTCATGTGCACTTACATGAATATTTTTCAAGTTTTTCAAATTATTTTCTAAATCAGTAAGTTCATGATAATGAGTTGAAAATAGTGTTTTTGCTTTTATCTTATTATGAATATATTCTATTATTGACTGAGCAAGTGCCATACCATCAAATGTTGCAGTACCTCTTCCTAATTCATCAAATAAAATTAAACTATTTTCAGTTGCACTTACTATAGCATATTTTGCTTCTTTCATTTCTACCATAAATGTAGATTCACCACTTACCAAATCATCACTAGCACCTATTCTAGTATATATAGCATCAAATACTGGAAGGCTTGCTTTAGTGGCAGGAACAAAGCACCCTATTTGTGCCATAATAACTGTAATAGCAAGCTGTCTCATATATGTACTTTTACCTGCCATATTAGGACCAGTAATTAAATGAATATTAGTATTTTCATCCATAACAATATCATTAGGTACATATTCACCTTTAATTACTTTTTCAACTACTGGATGTCTATTTTCTATAATATTTAATTCTCTCTTAGTAGTTAATGTAGGTCTTACATAATGATTTTCTTCTGTAACAGTAGCAAATGATTGTAATACATCTATTTCACTTATTACTTTAGAGATTTCTTGTAAAGTAGGAATGTATTCTTTTATTTTATTTCTAATTTCTATAAAAAGTTCATATTCTAAATCTATTATTTTTTCTTCAGCATTTAATATAAGTGCTTCTTTTTCTTTAAGTATTGGACTTATATATCTTTCACAGTTTGATAAAGTTTGTTTTCTTTCATAGCCATATTCTTCTTTTACTAAATTTGTTTGTCCTTTTGATACTTCAATATAATATCCAAATACTCTATTATAACCAACTTTTAAATTTTTAATTCCTGTTCTTTCTTTTTCTTCAAGTTCAAATTTAGCTATGAAGTCTTTACCACCTTTACGTAAGTTTTTAAGTTCATCTAACTCTTCATTATAACCTTCTTTTATTAAGTAACCTTCTTTAATAGTAAGTGGTGGATTTTCATATATTGCTTTTTCTAATAATTCATAAAGTTCTGTAACAAGAGGAAATGTTTTATAAAAATTTATCTTTTCAAGTATTTCTTTTATTATAGGAAGCACTTTAAGAGAAGATTTAAGCTGAATTAAATCTCTTCCATTTGCAGAGCCAAAAGCTACTTTTCCAGATAATCTCTCTAAATCATATACTTCATATAAAGCATTACATAAATCATCTTTTAAAATAAATTCTACAAGTAGTTTATCTATTACATCATATCTTTTTTCTATTTCTTCTTTATCTATTAAAGGATTTTCTATCATTGTTTTAAGTTTTCTAGAACCCATTGCTGTTTTAGTTTTATCTAAAAGCCAAATAAGTGAATTTTGTCTTTGTTTTTGTCTAAGTGTTTCTGTAAGTTCCAAGTTTCTTTTGGTATGAATATCCATTTTTAAATATTTTTTATTTTCTTTTATTACTGCTTTTTGAAGATGGGATAAATCTCTTTTTTGAGTATCTATAATATATGTAAGCAAATGTTTAATAGTATTTATATATCTAACATCACCTATATCTTCATAAATATATGAATAATTATCTAACTCTTTTATTTCATCAAATATAGAGATTGCTACTTTAAAGTTTTGTTTAAGTAAACTAGTAATTCTTTTATCTAAACTAGATTTAACTACTATTTCTTTTATTCCTATACTTACAACTTCACTTACTACTTTAGTTATATCATGTTCTATACTAAGTGTATTTATCTCCCCAGTAGAAACATCCATATAAGTAATAAAGTATGCATGATCATAATCTATTATATTTCCTATATAATTATTTTCTTTCTCATTTAAAATATCCCCTTTAGTAATAGTTCCTTTACTAATTATTTGGATTATTCCTCTTTTAACAATTCCTTTTACGTTTTTAGGATCTTCAAGCTGCTCACATATTCCTATTTTATATCCTTTATCAACCAATTTTTCTATATATAAATCTGCTGCATGATGAGGAATTCCGCACATAGGTATTCTCTCTTCTAGTCCGGCATTTTTGCCAGTTAAAGTAAGTTCTAATTCTCTAGATACTTTAATAGCGTCTTCAAAAAACATTTCATAGAAATCACCAAGTCTAAAAAAAAGAATTATATCTTTATTTTGGTCTTTTATTTCTAAATATTGTCTCATCATTGGGGTTACTTTATTTATATCTACTTCTTCTCTTGTCACTTCAATCACCTTTACTTATTTTACCAAAAAAAAGAAAAGAAATCTATCTTTTCTTAGAAAATCATAAAATAAGCAAGTACTAGTATACCTAATATAATTCTATAATATCCAAATACTTTAAAGTCATGTTTTTTAATATAAGACATTAAGAATTTAATAACAAATATTGATACTAAGAATGCTGTTATCATTCCCACTAAAAGAATTATAAGTTCGCTAGATGTAAATGCAAAACCAAATTTTACTAGTTTTAAAAGACTTGCTCCAAACATAACTGGTATTGCTAAAAAGAATGTAAATTCTGCTGCAACTGTTCTAGATACACCAAGTAAAAGTGCTCCTACTATAGTTGCTCCTGATCTTGAAGTTCCTGGAAAAATAGCAGCTATTAACTGAAATATACCTATATAAATACATAGTTTATAAGTTAAATCTGCAAGTGAATTTACTTTAGCTTGTTTTCCTTTATGTTTTTCTTCTATTATTATAAAAGCTATACCAAATACAATTAAAGAAATTGCTACTGTTTGATAATTATAGAATAATGCATCAAATGTATCACTAAATAAAATACCTATTATAGCTGCTGGAACACATGCTACTAATATTTTAAACCAAAGAATCATTATATCTTTATCTACATAAGATAATAATCCATTTTTAGATACTGGTTTATCTGTTTTTCCAAATGGGAATATTTGTTTCCAAAAAAGAATTACAACTGCCATAATCGCACCTAATTGTATTACTACTTCAAATACACTATAAAAATCTTTTGAAACATCTAGTTTTAAAAATTCATCAAGTAATATCATATGACCTGTACTACTAATTGGAAGCCATTCTGTTATTCCTTCCACAATACCAAATATAATTGACTTAATTATTTCTATCATAATACTTCTCCTTCTATTTTAGACTATTTAATTTTATCATATATTTATATATATGTCACTTAATTTAAGAAAAGAAATAAAATAATTTATTTAAGCATTATTTTCTTCATTTAAATAATCTAATAAATTTTTAGCTATTTTTTCTGGAAGTATTTTAGATAAATCTTCTATACTTTGTTCTTTTATTTTATTTATTGTATGATATTTTTTTAGAAGTTCTTTTTTTCTTTTAGAACCTATTCCTTCTATATTATCAAGAATACTTTCTAAACTTCCTTTACTTCTTATTTGTTTATGATAATTAATAGTATAGTTATGTACTTCATCTTGCATTCTTTCTAAATAGTAAAATAAATTACTTTTTCTATCTATTTTTATTTCATTTAAATTACTATCTAATAAACTTTCAGTAGCATGGTGATTATCTTTTTTAAGACCTACTACTTTTATATTTAAATTTAAACTATTTATTATTTCTAAAGCAGCATTTATTTGTCCTTTACCGCCATCTACTATAATTAAATCTGGTTTTTCTAAATTATCTTTAAGCACTCTAAAATATCTTCTATAAAGTACTTCTTTCATAGTGTTATAATCATCATTTTTATCTACTGATATTTTAAATTTACGATAATCATTTTTAGATGGTTTTCCATTTTTAAATACTACCATTCCTGAAACATTAAATGTTCCAAATAAATTAGAGTTATCAAATAGTTCTATTCTATCTAATTTATTCATATTAAGTATATTTCTTAAAGATTCATTTGCTTCTACTGTTTTTTCTTCATCTTTTTTAATAAGCTCAAATTTTTCATTTAAACTGTTTTCTGCATTTTTACATGCCATTTCAACTATTTTCTTTTTTATTCCTTTTTGGGGCGCTAAAACTTTAGTATTTAAATATTCTGATAATAGATTTGTATCTACTCCTTCTATAGTAAGTATTTCTTTAGGTATTATAAAGTTTTTTTCATAAAATCCCGCTATATACCTAGTAAGTTCTTCTTTTTCATCTTCAATAAGTGGTATTATTTTATGATGATTTTCTATTATTTTAGAGCCTCTTATAAATATAACATCTATAGATAAATATCCATTTGATGAATAAATACCAAATATATCTCTATCTATATTATCTGTTATTTCTACTTTTTGTTTAGTTAGTGTAACATTTACATAATTTATTAAATCTTTTAATTCTTTTGCTTTTTCAAAGTTTAATTTTTCACTTTCTTTAAACATTTCTTCTTCTAATTTATTTATTACTAAAGAACTATCGCCTTTTAAAAATTTTATTATATCATTTTCCATTTCTTTTACTTTTTCTTCTTCATAATTATTTGTGCAGTATCCAAGACACTGTCCTATATGATAATATAAACAAGGCTTTTTTTCATATGTTTTACACTTTCTTAAAGGATATATTCTATTTAATAAATTAACTGTACTTCTAGCAGCTGTTACATTTGGATATGGTCCATATAATCTAGTACTTTTATTCTTTTTTCTTGATAAACTTCTTACTATAGATAGTTTAGGTACTTTTTCATTAGTAAGTTCTATATATGGATATGTTTTATCATCTCTAAGTAAAATATTATATTTTGGATCATATTTTTTTATTAAGTTAAGTTCTAGTATTAAACTTTCTGTTTCACTTTCTACTATTATATATTCAAAATCTACAATTTCACTTACAAGTTTTGCTGTTTTACCAAAATGACTTCCTCTAAAATATGATGATAATCTATTTTTTAACTTTTTTGCTTTTCCTACATATATAATGGTTCCATCTATATTTTTCATTAAATAACATCCAGGTTTATTAGGAACTAATGATAATTTTTGTTTTATAAAATCCATTTATATCACCTTCTTTATTATAACATTAAAAAAAGAGAATAACTATGTAAAGCTACATAATTTTCTCTTTTACATATATTTTAGATTTAGAGTTATATGCATCTAATATATTTTGATTAGTAGTTAGTAATTGAAATAATTCTACTAATGCAGTTTGTTTTTTTAATATTTCCACTTTTTTTAAATAATTATATAATTCTTTTCCAAATATTATTTGATTTTCTAAATAACTAAACCAAAAATAAAATATTTCAGTATTTTTTATTGTATCTAATTTTTTCAACCTTTTGTATACATCTTTTTGCACATTTATTTCTAATTTTAATTTATTAATTAATAATTCCATTTAAAAATTCCCCCTTGAGTACGAGTATGTTACTACTGTTTGAAAAAAAAGTCAAATTTTATTATAATATTTTTGGTGATATTTATGTTTTCTATTAAAGAAAATTGTATATATGAAGAAATAATTAAAAAATCTAAATTTATTACTTATTTATATAAGATTAACAGTGAGAATGAGATTAAAGATATAATAAATGACATTAAACTAAAACACAAAGATAGTACTCATGTTTGTTATGCATATAGATTAAATGAAATAGAAAAATGTATAGATGATGGAGAACCTAGTGGTACTGCTGGTATGCCTATTTTAAATGTTTTAAAAAAAGAGAATTTAAATTTTATATTATGTATAGTAGTTAGATACTTTGGTGGTATTAAATTAGGTGCTGGTGGATTAATTAGAGCTTATGGTGGTTGTTGTAAAAACGCTCTTAAAAATTGTGATATAGTTAACATAGAAAAAGGATTAGTAATAGAAGTTACTTTTCCATATGAAAATTCTAAAGATGTTGATTATTTACTAAAAGATAATAGCATTTTATTTAAAAATTATGAAACTAATATTACCTATAAATTTAAAATTAAAATTAGTGATTTTAATAATATTAAAGATAATTTAATTATTTTATGTAAAAATATTAATATATTAGAAAATATTTATTTATAAGAAAAAGATCAAAACGATTGTTTTGACCTTTTTTATTATTTATTTATAGTATATTCGATATTAACAGCATCTGATAAGTTCATAGTAGCATAACTTGTTATTGTTCTTGTTTCTCCATTTGGTATTACTTCTCCTACATATCCAAGTAATGTTACCATTTCTTTTCCATCTTTATCTGTTACTTTTATATTAAATGATTTTAGTTCTTTATCTGATCCTGTATTATTTGATACTTCT
>CALVXR010000074.1 GCA_944371445.1 uncultured Bacilli bacterium | reverse complement strand
CTTCTATTATAAATACATTTACATATAATTTTTCTAATTCTTTTTTTGCCCAATCTTTTACTTCCATTTTTCCTCCCATCAAAAAAACTGTATAATTTCAATTTACACAGTTCTTCTAACAAGGTCATAAAACTTTTCTCCTTCATAATTAATACTTAAATAAAAAAAACTATTAGAACTTATATTCCTATCCTACTACTATGACTACATTATACTATACATATAAATTTTTTTAAATACATTATTCTAAATATTTACTAATTGTTTACAAAAAAAAGCATTTCTGCTTTTTTAAAAATATCCTATATCTTTAAGTATTTTTTTTATTTCTGTTTTATATTTTATATCAGCTTCTACATATATACTAGTATTTCCTATTCTAACATTATAATAAATATTATTTTTATTTGTTGCTTCTAATTTATCGAAATTTTTACTATTAGTTTCTTCTTTTTTTACTTTATTATTATTTAATATATTACTTTTATTTATTTCGTATAGAGATTTTGCTTTACCTTCTGTTGGAGATTCATAATAATAAATTTGATATTCTTTTTTTAAAGCAATCAATTCTTTTTTTATAAATTCTGCATCACTTATTTCAGTATTATCTTTTACAGTAAAATTTTTATCTTCTATTTTATTTTGAAAATTTTCTGGAGTAAGTGAATGTTTAATTGAGCATGCACATGTAAGTATTAAAACAAATATTAAAATTTTCTTCATATGCATCACCTCTCTATATATAGTATATCATAATAGATTATTTATAGATAGTTAAATTTAACTATAAATTTTTTAATCTTGTAAACTTGTTTTTATAGAAGCTATTTTCTCTATTATATCTTCTTTATAAAATTTATAAGTTGTAATAATAATAATAGCAACTGGTAGAGAAATAATTATTCCAAATATACCCGCAATTATTCCTCCTGCAAATACAGCAGATATTACTACTATAGGATGAACTTTATTTGTTTTACCATATACTAATGGATTAATTACATAACCGTCTAAAGCTGATAATAATGCGAATGCTATTAAAGTTCTAATAAAAAGTGCAGGTGAAATTGCAAAAGCAGTAATAGCTGCTATTGTATTATTAATTATTCCACCAAAATAAGGAATTAAATTAGCTACTGCAGCAAGAATAGCAAGTAAAAATGCACTTGGATGCCCTATTAACATATAAACTATTCCATATTCAAATAAACTAATAAATGCTATTCTAATAAAACCTGATAAATAATTTTTCATTTCTTTATCTAATAGTTTTATATAATTATAAGTTCTTTTTGATTTTCTTCTCAAAATATTTTTAATAAATTTTCTAATAGAATCCATATCACATAAGAAATATATAGTTGCACTAAATACTATAAGAGTAAGTGATAAAAATCCAAGTGAGCCATTAATAAATGATATTGCACCATCTGATACATTTTTTCCAAACGATTTAATTATATCATTAAATGTATTATTTAAAGTATCTTGAAGTGGTCCTAAATTAAGATCATAATCAAGTGATATTTCTTTTATAAAAGTTATAATTCCACTAAATAAATTACTAAGTTCAGTAGTAAGCACTGGTAGTACTAATACAGCAATAAACACTATTACACCTATTACTAAAAAAATTGCTAAAAAATTACTTATTTTTTTTGGAACTTTATTATTTCTTAAAAACATTGTAAACGGATAAAGGGCATACGCAATAACAAAAGCTATTAGAAAAGGAAAAGTTATTTTCCATATTTTAGATACAATATCTCCCCATAAGTTACCTGTTTTATATAAAAAGTAAATTATTAAAAGTACTAAAACTATATTAACAAGTTTAAAATTTATTTTATTTTTCATCTTTATTCTCACTTTCTAATATTATGGTAACTGGTCCATCATTTGTAATACTTACTTTCATATCAGCACCAAATATTCCAGTTTCTACTTTTATATTATAACTTTCTAGTTTTTTGTTAAAATAATCATATAAAACTGTTGCTTCTTCACTTTTTAAAGCTTTTATATAACTAGGTCTATTACCTTTTCTAGCATCTCCATATAAAGTAAACTGAGATATACTTAAAATATCACCATTTATATCTATAACCGATTTGTTCATTACTTTATTCTCATCATCAAATATACGAAGATTAACTATTTTTTTTACTATATTATCTATTATTTTAATATCATCACCATATGTAAAACCTACTAAAATAACAAATCCTTTATCTATTTTACCACATATTTTATTATCTACACTTACACTAGATTTTAAACTTCTTTGTACTATCACTTTCATTATTTTATCACTCTTTCAACACTTATTACTTTACTCATACTTTCTATATCATGAATAAATTTAGTTAAAGTTTCTAAATTAGAAACTGAGACTGTTATTTCATAACCAACATTTTTTCCTTTAGCAATATTAACTATACTTTGAACTTTTGTCTCAGTTCCTGAAGTTTTTGAAACTATTTCTAAAAGTAAATTATCTTCAGTAAGTGCTCTTACTATTATTGTAGATAAATATTTGTTTTTTATGTTTTCATTCCATGAAACTGCTATAATTCTTTCATCTAAAGATGCTACATTAGGACAATTTACTTTATGAATAGAAATTCCATAACCTTTTGTAATATAACCTACAATATCATCACCCGGTACTGGCTTACAACAAGATGCTATATTAATTTTAACATCATCTATTCCACCAACTAAAATGTCTTTATCAGAAACTACTTTTTTTACTTCATTATTTTGAGCTTTTTTTATTACTAATTCTTCCTTAGTATCATTTTGTTTTAAAATTATATTTAATATTTGATTAACATTATTATTAATTCCTATTCCTCTTAAAACTTCTTCTACCGACGATAGTTTAGTTACTTCTAATATTTTTTTTATGTTTTCTTCTGTAAAAAATTCATTATATGTAATATGCTGTTTCTTTAATTCTTTTGTAATAATTTCAGTTCCAAGTTTAAGAAAATCTTCTTTATCTATTTTATTAAAATATGACTTTATTTTGTTTCTAGCACTACTTGTTTTTACTATATTAATCCATTCTCTTGATGGATTACTGTTATTGTTAGTATTTATTTTCACTATATCATTATTTTGAAGTTCATAATCAAGTGGTACTATTGAACCATTTACAATGGCTCCAACCATATGATCCCCTACTTTAGTATGAATTTTATATGCAAAATCAATAGGAGTACTACCTTTTGGAAGTTCAAATACATCTCCTTTTGGAGTATATATATAAATACTACTTATTAAAATATCATTTTGTACTGATTTAACAAAATTTTCATCAGTTTCTTCTTCACCTTTTAATTCCATAATTGTTTTAAAGAATTGTAGTTTTTGCTCCATCTCATTTTGCATATCCACTCTTACACTACCTTTTTCTTTATAAGACCAATGTGAAGCAATACCATTTTCAGCAATCTCATCCATTTCGTAAGTTCTAATTTGTATTTCAAACAAAGATTCATCTACACCAAACACTGTAGTATGAAGTGACTGATACATATTCGTTTTAGGCATAGCTACATAATCTTTAAATCTTTTAGGCATTGGTTTAAATTTAGAATGAATAATACCAAGTGCATGATAACATTCATCTTTAGTATTTACAAAAACACGAAGCGCTAATAAATCAAATATATCATTAAAGTTTTTACCTTTATCCATCTTTTTATAAATACTATAAATACTTTTACTTCTTCCTTTTATTTCATGTTCAATATGATTTTTAGAAAGTTCATTTGATACTGCATTAATCATATCTTTGACATATTTATCCCTCTCAGCTTTTGTTTTATTTAATTTTTCTATTATTTTTTTATAAACATCTGGCTTATAATATCTAAGTGATAAATCTTCAAGTTCACTTTTAATATGATTCATACCAAGTCTAGAAGCTATAGGAGTTAAAATACTTAATGTTTCTTTGGCTTTTTCTTTTTGCTTTTTGGGTGAATGTACCCATAATGTCCTCATATTATGAAGTCTATCTGCAAGTTTAATTATTATTATTCTAACATCTTCAGAAAGTCCAACTAATATTTTTCTATGATTAGCTATAGTAGCTTCATTTTCAAATGTAAAATTAAGTCTATTTATTTTTGTTACTCCATCTACTAAATTTGTTATTTCTTCTCCAAACATAGCTTTCATTTCTTCTTTAGTAACATCACAATCCTCTAAAATGTCGTGCATTAAAGCTGCACAAATAGTTGCAGCATCAGCTTTTATGCTAGTTAAAATATAAGCTACATTTAAAGGATGTTCTATATATTCTTCACCTGTTAGTCTTCTTACACCAAAGTGCATTTTATATGCATAATCATAAGCTTTTTTGATAAGTTTTAAATCGTCTTCATTTTTATTGTAAGTTTTTATAGTATTTATTAATAAATCATATGTTACATCCACTTTTATTTTAGTCACAGCACACCTCCTAACATCAAAAGTGTAGAGTTTATCTACACTTTATTTTGTATTAATACCTTTAACAGAAAGTTCTTCTGCTTCTTTTATATCTTCATACCATTTTTTCTTTGTTTTTTTATTTATGTTATTCTTTTCCATATCATATAAAAGACTACTTGCAATAAATATTGATGAATATACACCTGCCACTAAACCAATTAATAGAGCTATATTAAAGTATATGATTTCATGTGAACCGAATATTATTAAACAAATAACTGGTATTAATGTTGTCATTGTTGTAATTATAGAACGAGTAATTGTACTTCTAAGTCCTTCATTGATAACATCTCTTAATTCTTCTTTTGTTTTTACTTTCTTTCTTGATTTATATATTTCTCTTGTTCTATCGAATGTTACAATAGTATCATTTATAGAATATCCAATTATAGAAAGTATAGCGGCTATAAAGATACTTGATACTTCAAATCTAAATAAACTAAAGATTGCTATTATCATAAATACATCATGTACTAATGCAATTACTCCACTTAATGCATATGTAAATTTAAATCTAATTGAAACGTATAAAATAATTCCAATTGATGCAAGAATTACTGATAATATAGCATTTTTAACTAATTCTTTTTTAACTACATTAGATACTACTCCAATATCTGTTTTTGCTTTATATTTATCCTTAAAGTATGATTCTACTTTAGCTACTTTAGCTTTACTTAAAGTATCTTCTACTTTTATATCAACAGTTTCATCATTTACAATATCTATGCTTTGTTCTTTTAATCCTAGTTCTTTTAAATCATACTCAATATCTGCTTTATTAAATTTTTCAGTAGTAGTCATTAATATGCTAGAACCACCTTTAAAGTCTATTCCAAGTACAAGTGATTGAGTAAATAATGAAATAATACCTATAATAGCAAGTAAAATTGTTAAAATGTAAAATTTACCTCTTGCTTTAACAAAATCTACTTTAGCAAATGGATGTAAAGATTTTGGATCTTTATTATAACTACTTACTATATCTTTATTTTTAACACCAATGAATAAATTTAATTTTTCATCAAAATATTTTGTATTAACAAATAATTTAATAAGCCATCTTGTAAGTGCTACCATAATTACCATAGTAACAAATGTACTAATTATAAGCATTGTAGCAAATCCTTTTATACTACTTTCACCAAAATAGAATAATATGAATGCAGCTATTAAAGTTGTAACGTTAGCATCTATAATACTTTTTATAGAACTCTTATTTCCTTTAATGCAAGCCCAATGTAAACTTGTTCCTTTATATAACTCATCTTTGATTCTTGAGAATGTAATTACAGCCCCATCTACTGCCATACCAATACCTATTACCATAGCAGCAATTCCTGGTAAAGTAAGAACTCCTCCTACTAGCCAGAATACAAATAATGTTACGAATGAATATATTAGCATAGCAATTCCTGCAATAAATCCTGAAAATTTATATATAGCTATCATAAATAATATAACTAAACTAATACCAATTATTCCAGCTGTAAATGTTTTATTTAAAGAGTCTTCACCAAATGAAGCTGCAACTGTTTTTGAAGATACTTCATTTAACTTAGTTGGAAGTGACCCTGAATTTATTAAATCAACTAAAGTTTTTACTTCTTCTTCCTCAAAGTTACCTTGGATTATAACATCACTTGCAAATCCCTGTGAAACAGATGCTACTGATAAACATCTTGAATCACTAAGTGACCCACATTTACTTTCTTCAGCTGCAAATGAATCAGTCATTGGATCAAAATCAAGCCATATTACAATTCTATTATCTTGCATTTCACTTACTTTTTTAGTTACTGAATAAAATTCATCTTTATTTTTTACAGAAAGTGATACGACTGGATTTTTATATTCATCTTCTCCTACTTTAGCACCACCTGCATTAAGTACATCTGCTGACATAAGCAAATTATCACTTGTATCTCTAAATGAAAGTGTAGCAGCTTTACTTAAAATATTTCTTGCTTCTTCTTTATCTGTAATTCCAGCAAGTTGTACCCTTATTCTATTATCTCCTTCTACTGTTATAGATGGTTCACTTACACCAAGTACATCTATTCTTTTTTCAAGTGTTTTATATGTACTTGTTACCATATCTTTAGTAACTTCACCACCATCAATGCTTTCTACTTCATATAAAACTTCAAATCCACCTTGCAAATCAAGTCCAAATTTGTAATCTTTTAAAAGTGGAAATAAAATTGTTATTAAAGCAGCAACAACTATTAATATTAGTAATAAATTTTTTCCTACTTTTCCTATTTTACTCATAAAAATTATCTCCTTCTAAATTTTTGTGTCTTTCTAATGTTTGTAAAGATTTTTTAAAGTAATGATCAATTAATATAACATCTGTATTTAATATATCATCTACCATATCAAATAAGGTAAGATTTTTTGCTTTTGTCCATTTTTTTTCTTTAAAATAATTCCAGATATCTTCTTCTTTTATATATGTATAGCCTTGTCTTACCATCTCGTTTTTTTTAGTACGAAGTGCTGGTAATAGTCTTTCATATAATTCTTTTAAAGATGAAAATGTTATATCCATACATACCCTCTCCAAATATTAACTCTACAACTATAATTATAACTAAAAAAAATAATTTTGGAAAGTAAAATTATTAAAAATAAGGAAATATTTGTCATATTTTACTGTTTTATAATAAAAATATCAGTTTTGTCATATATTTTTACAAATATATAGAGAGGAAAATATGATAAAGAATAAATTTATTAGATCAACTTTAATTTTATTAATTGGTGGTTTTCTTACTAAAATAATTGGTATGATTATAAGAGTTGTTATGGCAAGAAAATTGGGCCCTAGTGGTATGGGACTATATATGCTTTCTAATCCAACTTTTATGCTTTTTGTATCGCTTGCACAGTTAGGTATGCCAGTTGCTATAAGTAAACTGGTTGCTGAAAAAAATGGAGATAATAAAAATTTAGTATTTGGATTAATTCCTGTTATTTTAATATTTAATGTTTTTTTATGTTTTATTATTTATATATCAGCACCTTTTATAAGTAATTATTTACTTCATGATGAAAGACTTTATTATATTATTATTTCTATAGGAATTATTCTTCCGTTTATTTCGGTTTCAAATATTTTAAGAGGTTATTTCTTTGGTAAAGAAAGAATGTTTCCTCACGTTTTTTCTAATGTTATGGAAGATGTTGTAAGACTTATTCTTATTTATTTATTTTTACCTTATTTTTTAAGTATTAAACTTGAATATGCAGTTTGTTTTGTAATCTTAACTAATGTATTTAGTGAACTTACTTCTATTATTATTTTTATTTTATTTTTACCTAAGGGATTTTCTTTAAGTAAAAGTGATTTTATTCCTAAAAAAAATAATATTAAAAAGGTACTTGAAATAAGTATACCTACTACTGGTAGCAGATTAATTGGTAGCATTGGCTTTTTTTTAGAACCAATTGTTCTTACTTTCATTATGCTTAAAGTAGGTTATTCAAATAATTATATAGTAGATGAATATGGTCTTATAAATGGATATGTAATGCCTATTTTAATGCTTCCTTCTTTTTTTACTTTAGCAATCACACAAGCACTTATCCCTACTATTTCTTATTATTATAGTATAGGTAATAAAAGATATGTTAAAAAGAAAATAAAAGAAGCAATACTATTTTCATTATTAATAGGAATTCCTATTACAATTATCTTTGTTTTTATTCCTGAGATACCTTTTAAACTTTTATATAATAGAATAGATGGAATTTTATATACTAAAGTTTTAGCAGTTATATTTTTATTTCACTATATACAGTCACCATTAACTGGTGCTCTTCAAGCTATGGGTGGTGCAAAAGAAGCTATGAAAGGAACACTAGGCGGAACTGTTATTAGACTTTTTACAATTCTTATTTTTTCTAGTTTTAAAATTGGTATATGGGGTCTTATTATAGCAGTTTCTATAAATATTATTTACGTAACACTGCATCAAGCAAAACATGTATTTGAAAAAATATGCAATTAACATAAAGAAAAGAGAGCCAAGTGACTCTCTTATTATTTGTTTATAGTGTATTCAATATTAACAGCATCTGATAAATTCATAGTAGCATAACTTGTTATTGTTCTTACTTCTCCATTTGGTATTACTTCTCCTACATATCCAAGTAATGTTACCATTTCTTTTCCATCTTTATCTGTTACTTTTATATTAAATGATTTTAGTTCTTTATCTGATCCTGTATTATTTGATACTTCT
>CALVXR010000073.1 GCA_944371445.1 uncultured Bacilli bacterium | reverse complement strand
TTTCATTATTATTGTACTTACATATACATCATCTAATTCTCTTTTCATCCATTCTTCTAATTTCATTTTTCACCACTAAAAATAACTGCATAAGTTTTCAACTTACACAGTTATTCTTACACGGTCTATTTATATTTATATTTATATTTATATTTATATTTATATTTACACTTTTTGTCTATTTTTATCAATTAAAAACTATATTAATTTATTTATATAAAACATACTCTTTTTTAGGAGGAATCATATGGATAAAAATGTACTAGGACTTACTTTAGAAGAAGTAAAAAAATCTAGAGAAAAATATGGAGATAATTCTTTATCAAAAACAAAAAGTAATAGTTTACTTAAACTATTTATAGAATCACTTGGTGATCCTATAATAAAAATACTACTTATTGCTTTAGGTATTAAAGTAATATTCTTATTTAAAGACTTTGATATATTTGAAACAGTAGGAATAGTAATAGCTATTTTACTTGCATCATTCATCTCAACAGTATCAGAATATGGTAGTGAAAAAGCTTTTAAAAAAATGCAAGAAGAAGCTTCTAAAAGCACTACTAAAGTAAAAAGAAATGGTAAAATAATGGAAATAAATGTAGATGAAGTTGTAACTGGTGATATTATTATTTTAGAGCAAGGAGATAAAGTGCCAGCAGATGGAATATTAATAGATGGAAATGTTACTGTAGATGAATCTTCACTAAATGGTGAATCTAAAGAAAAACATAAAGAAAAAGTAACTAATAATATAACAGATAAAAACAAAGTATATAGAGGTAGTGTTATATATAGTGGAAGATCACTTATGAAAGTATGTGAAGTTGGAACTAATACTATATATGGAAAAATGAGTAAGGAATTAAGTGAAAAATCACCAGACAGTCCTCTTAAAATAAGACTAAATAAACTAGCACTTACTATAAGCAAAATAGGTTATGTTGGAGCAGTACTTGTATTTATATCTTACCTATTTTCTAAAGTAGTAATTGAAAACAATTTTGAAATAAATAAAATAATAGAAACACTAACTTCATTTGATGTAATGTTTGGTTATGTTTTATATGCTCTTACTCTATGTGTAACTATTATAGTAGTTGCTGTTCCAGAAGGACTACCAATGATGATTACTTTAGTACTTTCATCTAATATGAAAAGAATGCTTAAAGATAATGTTTTAGTAAGAAAAATGACTGGTATAGAAACTGCTGGTAGTATCAATGTTTTATTTTCAGATAAAACAGGTACTATTACTAAAGGTAAATTAGAAGTAACTGAAATAATGAGTGGTTTTTTAAAAAAATATAATAATGAAACTGAAATAATGATAAATCCTAAATACTATGATATAGTAAGAGAATCTATATGTTATAACACAGAAAGTAATTATACAGAAAATGGTATTATAGGTGGTAATATAACAGATAGAGCAATACTTTCTTTTATAAAAAATACTCCTAAAAATATAAATAAATTAGATATAATTCCTTTTGATAGTAAAAATAAGTATTCAGCTACTAAAATAAATAATGGAAAAACTATCTATTTAATAAAAGGAGCCTTTGAAAAAATATTACCAAACTGTACTTATTATTATAATGAAAATGGATTTAAAAAACCATTTATAACTAAAAAAGAAGTTTCTAATTATTGTAATAATTTATCTAATAATGGATCTAGAATGCTTGTACTCGCTATAAAAGAAAGTAATATTTTATCATTTAATGATTTAGTATTTGTAGGAGCAATTTGTATTAAAGATGAAATAAGACCTGAAGCTATAGAAGGAATTAAACTAGTAAAAGAAGCATCTATTAAAACAATAATGCTTACAGGAGATAATAAAAATACTGCACTTAGTATTGCTAAAGAAGTAGGACTTGTTGAAAAAGAAACTGATATAGTACTTACTTCTAGTGATTTAGAAAAAATGACTGATGATGAAATAAGAAATATATTTAATGATTTAAAAGTAGTTGCTAGAAGTCTTCCTACTGATAAAACAAGACTTATTAAAATAGCACAGTCACTTAATCTAGTAACAGGTATGACTGGTGATGGTGTAAACGATGCACCAAGCCTTAAAATATCAGATGTTGGATTTGCAATGGGAAGTGGTACATCGGTTGCTAAAGAAGCTGCTGATATAGTTATATTAGATGATAACTTTTTATCTATCTCTAAAGCTATTTTATATGGAAGAACTATTTTTAAAAGTATTAGAAAATTTATAATATGTCAGCTTACTGTTAATTTATGTGCAATATTTTTATCATTCATAGGACCTTTTATAGGAGTCCCTACCCCAGTTACAGTTATTCAGATGTTATGGGTAAATATGGTTATGGATACTCTTACTGGTCTTGCATTTGCATTTGAACCAGCATTACTTGAATACATGAAAGAAAAGCCTAAAAAAAGAGATGAAAATATTATTAATAAATATATGTTTGAAGAAATATTTGTAACTGGCATTTATTCTAGTATACTTTGCATTTTATTTTTAAAACTTCCTTTTATTAAAAAAATATATGAAAATAATACTAATTACTTATTATCTGCCTTTTTCGCATTATTTATTTTTATAGATATTTTTAATAGTTTTAATGCTAGAACTCATAGATTAAATTTACTTGCAAATATATTTAAAAATAAAGTATTTTTAACTATTACTTTATTTATAGCTACTATGCAAATAATACTTATATATTTTGGTGGTGATTTATTTAGAACCACTTCTATAACTTTTATAGAACTACAAATAACTATTTTGCTTGCTTTTACAGTTATACCAGTAGATTTTATAAGAAAACTATTACTTAGAAAAAAAGGACTTATAAGTGGTGTTTGATATTTAATTTAAATTATAATAACATTCCTCTTGCTTAAGAGGTAATTTTATGAATAAAATATATAAACTAGGTTATGATAGTTCTATGATAGGAATTGATTTTGAATATTTAAATAATAAATATAAAAACAATTCTGTTTTTTTAAAAAATATTTAGATTATATAAAAGAAAGAAAAGAAAAAAATAAAATAGACATAAAATATAAAAATCAAAAAGGGGCTGTAATGAAATGAAATAATTTCATACAGTCTTTTTTTATTTTGATAATAAAATAAAAAAAAGCGAAAGATTACTATAATCTAACGCATATTGTGATACAATCTAATTGACGAAAGA
>CALVXR010000072.1 GCA_944371445.1 uncultured Bacilli bacterium | reverse complement strand
AGTTCAGGTATCTAGAAGAGAACAAAAAATATTGCAGAAAATGCGAAGTAATATGTGCTAGTGTAACTGTGTAATTAAACACAGTTTTTTTGATATTTTACTATAAAAAGTGTATAGTTATTTATTTTGATTGAAAAGAATTTACTAGAATGCTATAATTATATTAGTAAAAATCAGGAGGTAGTATCATGGCGAAGAAAAAAACAAAAAAGAGCCCAAAGAAAAAAAGTGATAATTTTAGAGTAGAATTAATAGGAATTTTACTTATAATACTTTCTATTATAGGTTTTGGTAGATTTGGAATAGTAGGAGAGCTTATAAGTAATTTCTCAGCATTTTTAGTAGGAACTTGGAATGCTATACTTTTAGTGCTTCTTTTTATAACAGGTTCTTATATGATTATAAAAAGGCAAAAACCTAATTATTTTACTTCAAAACTTATTGGACTTTATATAATTATAATCTGTTTACTTGTTTTTTCTCATTTAACATATATAGATAAAAGTGGAATAGATCCATCTAAAATAATAAAAGCTACTACAGATAATTTTTTAGCATCTACAAAAGTAATAGCTAATATAGAAGGTGGAGGAATGATTGGTGCTTTATTTTCTATTTTGTTTGTAGAATTATTTGCTATAGAAGGAACTAAAATAGTTACATGGGCACTACTTATTTGCGGAATAATTATGTTTACTGGAATGAGTATTGCAGATATGCTTAAAAAAGCAAAAGAAAAAGCTCCTAAAATTAAAAGAGAAAAGAAAGATAAAAAAATTGACAAAGAAGTTGCTATTTATGATAGTAATAAAGAAGAAGTTAAAGAAGAAAAAGATGATGGTAAAGTTGTTGTATCAAGTGTAGATGAGCTTATAAAATCAAATGCAGTAATTAAAGAAAAAGAAATTCCTCATGATCCAGAAACAGGAGAAATAAAAGAAGAATATATAGAAAATAAAAAATATATATATCCACCTATATCTTTACTTGCAAAACCAATTAAAAATAATTCTAAAGATAATGAAAATTCTATTAAAGAAAATGTACCAATTTTAGTACAAGTATTTAAAGATTTCGGAATAGAAGGAAAAGTAGTTGCTGTTAATATTGGTCCTACTGTAACACAATATGAAATGGAAATAAAAGCAGGTACTAGAATGAATAAAATACTTAGTATTCATAGAGAAATAGCACTCGCTTTAGCTGCTAAAGATGTTCGTATAGAAGCACCTATTCCAGGAAAGAAAACAGTAGGTATAGAAATTCCAAATAGAAGTACAGCTATGGTAACTGTAAGAGAAGTTTTAAATAACATTCCAAAAAGCCTAGACCATAGTAAACTTTTATCAGTACTAGGTAGAGACATAATGGGACAAGCTAAGTGGATGGAAATAAATAAAACACCACACCTTTTAGTAGCAGGTTCCACAGGTTCTGGTAAATCTGTTTGTATTAATAGTTTAATAGTTTCAATACTTATGAGAGCAAAACCAGATGAAGCTAAATTAGTTTTAGTAGACCCTAAAAAAGTAGAACTTTCTATGTATAATGGAGTACCTCATTTACTAACTCCAGTAGTAACAGATCCTAAAAAAGCAAATATAGTACTTAAAAAAATAGTTGTCGAAATGGAAAATAGATATGAAATATTTAGTAATAGTGGTACTAAAAATATAGAAGGTTATAATAAATATTTAGAGAAAAAAAATGAAACTCTTCCAGAAAGCGAAAGAGTTAAGAAAATGCCTTATATCGTAGTAATTATAGACGAACTTGCAGACTTAATGCTTGTAGCTGCTAAAGAAGTAGAAGACTCAATTATGCGTATTACACAAATGGCTCGTGCTGCTGGAATACACTTAATTGTTGCAACTCAAAGACCTTCTACAGATGTAATTACAGGTGTAGTTAAAGCAAATATTCCATCAAGAATTTCATTTGCAGTTTCTTCATCAATTGATTCTAGAACAATACTAGATCAAACAGGTGCTGAAAAACTACTTGGAAAAGGTGATATGTTATTTTTACCTCAAGGAGAAAATACACCTATTCGTATACAAGGAACATTTATATCTGAAGAAGAAATAAAAAAAGTAGTAGATTTCACTATATCACAGCAAAAAGCTAGATATGATGAAACACTTACTATGGATGAAGAAGAGTCAAGAGCAACTTCTATGGTAGAAGGTGAAAGTGATTATGAAGAACCGCTTTATAATGAAATAGTAGAGTTTGTAGTAACGCAAGGTAAAGCATCAGCATCTCTTCTTCAAAGAAGATTTAGGCTTGGATATAATAGAGCTGCAAGATGTATTGATTTACTTGAAGAAAGAGGAATAATAGGACCATCTAATGGTTCTAAACCAAGAGAAGTTTTAGTTAAAGTAGAAAAAGAAGATTAAATATAAAAACTAGTTTCATCTATAAATTTATAATTAGTTTTATATTTAAGTTCTCTTACTAATCTAAATAAAGCATCATCTTTCATTTTAGCTTCAAGCATAATATCAATATCATAATTTAAATTTTTAATACTTTCTAAAAAAGATATAAAAGAGTCACTATCTATATAGTCATGGTGTGCTCTCATATCTTTTTTTATTTTGCTCTTTGGTGAAGAAAAATGCACTTTAGGCACTTTTTTAAATGTATCAAAAATATCTTTATATAAATCTTTTATATCATTTTCTTTATTACATAAATAGTGATGATAATCAAGTATCATTCTAGTGCCTATCTGTTTACATATATATAAAACATCTTCTATATTATATATTTTATCATCATTTTCAATAGCAATTATTTCTTTTAAATAACTAGGTAATTTATTAAAGTTATTTATAAATCTTGCAATAGAATTTTTTTTGCCTAATGTGCTACTACCAGTGTGTACTATTAAAAGTTTATCTTCTATTTCTAAAGCATCTAGAAATTTAAAATGATAAATAAGCTCTCTAATAGAATTTTCTATAACTACTTTATTAGTACTATTTAAAATAACATATTCACTAGGATGCATATCTACTCTTAAATTATTATCTTTAATAAAATTAGCTATTTTTTTATAGTATTTTTTATATGGAGTAATATAATCAAAATCTACATCTTTATGACTAGCAAGAGGCACTATATTAGAACTTATTCTATAAAAATGAATATTATTTTTTTTATTATATTTAAGTATTTCAAGTAAATGATTTAAATTATATTTTATTATTTCATCTAATCTTTTATTTCTATCTTCATATTTTAAATAATTAGTATAATTAATAGTTTTAAAAGATGATTCAAAACATTTAGAAATAGCTACATAACCAAGTCTTATTTTCATATAAATCACCATTAATTATATTGTACTCGTATTATAATTAAATACTTATATTTAAAACTTTTTGTATAAAATATTAAAAATCTTTTCATAATACCTATAGGAGGAAGATTATGGAAAAAAATAGATATCTTGATTTAGTTAGAAAACATACACCAAAAGAGGATAGACTTAAAAATGGTACTATTGCTTTTTTAATAGGTGGACTTATGGGGCTTCTTGCTGAAGTATTAATAGAAATATATTCTTATATATTAGATATTCCAACTAAAGAAGCATCTACATTTGTAATAATTACTCTAATATTTTTTGGTTGTTTATTTACTTGTTTGGGGTTTTTTGATAAATGGGTACATTTTGCTAGATGCGGGCTTATTATTCCTATAACAGGTTTTGCCCATTCAATGCAAAGTGCTGCACTTGAATACAAAAAAGAAGGATTAGTTACTGGAATAGGTGCGAATATGTTTAAACTTGCTGGGACTGTAATTATATTTGGAGTAGTTAGTGCTTATACTTTTGGACTTTTAAGATTAATAATTATGGGGGGATAATATGACTTTTAGTTATGATAATGTATATATAAATGAAACATCAACTATAACAGGGCCTTATGAAAAAAATGGTCCACTTAATCACTATTTCGATAAAAGTTATGATGATTTATATTTTGGAGCAAAAACATGGGAGCAAGCTGAAACTAAATTAATAGAAGAAAGTGTAGATATATTACTTGATAAAATAAATAAGACAAAAGACTTAATAAATGTTCATATTGGAGGAGATTTATCAAATCAAATATCATCTACTAATTATGCAGCATCTTATTTTTCTATTCCTTTTTTAGGTATATATAATGCATGTGCTAGTAGCTGTGAATCTTTAATAATTGCAAGCACTTTAATAGAAAAAGGATTTGTTAAAAATGCTATATGTACATCATCATCACACAATAATGCGGCAGAAAAACAGTTTAGATATCCTGTAGAATATGGAGGACCAAAGAGAAAAACAACAACATTTACTACTACTGGATGTGCATCAGCATATTTATCATATGATAAGAAAGGAATAAAAATAGAAAGTTCTACTATTGGAAAAGTAGTAGATTCTGGAACTAGTGATGTATATCATATGGGTGCTGTTATGAGTAAAGCTGCAGCTGATACTATAAAAAAACATTTAAAAGATTTAAAAAGAGATATAAATTATTATGATTTAGTATTAACTGGTGATCTTGGTATATATGGAAAAGAAATATTAAAAGAATATATGGATATAGAATATGGTATAGAACTAAATAATTATGATGATACAGCTTGTATGATTTTTGATAGAGAAAAGCAACCAGTGTATGCAGGCGGAAGCGGAGTATCATGTGCTCCATTAGTTACATATAGTTATATTTTTGAAAAAATGAAAAAAGGTAAATATAAGAAAGTTTTACTAGTTGCAACTGGTGCTTTAATGAGTCCTACTAATGTAAATCAAAAACAGACAATTCCTGCTATAGCACACGCAGTAAGTTTGGAGGCGATATAATGAACTTTATATATGCATTTTTGTTTTCAGGATTTGTTTGCTTATTAGGACAAATAATACTTGATAATACTAAACTTACACCAGGACATATTACTTCTATATTTGTAGTAGTAGGAGCTCTATTAGACGTTTTTAATATTTATGATAAATTTGTTTTATATGCAGGTGGAGGAGCACTTGTACCAATAACTAGTTTTGGACATATGCTTATTCATGGTGCGATGCTTGATGCTAATAACTATGGTATTATGGGACTATGTCTTGGTATGTTTAACTTAACATCAGCAGGTATTATGTCTGCAATTGTGTTTTCCTTTTTTCTAGCTCTTATTTTTAAACCTAAAGACTAAAGTAGGTGATATATATTCGTACTTATTATTTATTTAAAATAAAAAATGAGTTTTATGATATTTATAATAGAAATCCATATTCTCTCTATAAAACTCTAGAAAATTTATATTTATTTAAAAATAAAGATTTTAATTTAGGCATATCCCTTTTTACTCAATTATGCGAGTTTCATAATGTGGATTTACTTGAATATTATTTTAGTACAAAAAAATATCCTAAAGATAAAAATAAATATATATTAAAAAATAGATATGAAACAACAACTGTTTATATAAGGCCTTCAGTAATAAAGATTGTAACAAATAAAAATAGTCCTAATATATTTAAAATATTTAATTATTATAGTCCATATATTTTTGCAGTTGATTTTAATAGTAAAGATTATTTTTGGCTTAAAAATACTTATAGTAAAATATAAGTGTTTTTTATTTGTAAAATATAAATAAATAATAAAAATATATTTAAAAATAATTATAAATATGTTAAAATTTAAATAAAGTAGAGACCGTGTAAGAATAACTGTGTAAGTTGAAAACTTATGCAGTTATTTTTAGTGGTGAAAAATGAAATTAGAAGAATGGATGAAAAGAGAATTAGATGATGTATATGTAAGTACAATAATAATGAAA
>CALVXR010000071.1 GCA_944371445.1 uncultured Bacilli bacterium | reverse complement strand
TTTCATTATTATTGTACTTACATATACATCATCTAATTCTCTTTTCATCCATTCTTCTAATTTCATTTTTCACCACTAAAAATAACTGCATAAGTTTTCAACTTACACAGTTATTCTTACACGGTCTTTTATTATTCTAATTTTTATTCAACTGGAGAACCACAAAGCAAACATTTTTCACTATAACTTGGTATAGTAGTTCCACATACATTACATATTTTTACTTTTGGTTCTTCTTCTCTTATTTCTTTTAATCCTTCTTCTATTTCTTTATTTAATTCGTTTATTTTATCCATCAATTCATCATTATTATCTTTTTTTTCTACGTCAATATTCTTACTCTCATCATTTATTTTGTTAACATTTGTATTTTGATATAAATTTTGATTAATCTTTAATATTTCATCTAAAGTTTTTGTAGAACTTTTATATTTAGGTTTTTCTTCTACTTTAATATTAGGAATAGTATTTAAATTAGTATTATAATTATCAATTATTCCTATTTCACTTATATTTAATTCATCATTATTAACTTTTTCATTAAATTTTCTTTCATCTTCTTTTACTAACTCTTTACTTAGAACATTTTCATTATTATTTCTAAGGAATAAATCATCAAAATTACTATCTAATGGATTTCGATATATTTCTTTATTATGCTCTATATTATTATATCCTGCATTAATATTATCTTCTATAGTATCATTTTTTAACATTCCATTATCCAAATTTTCAATAATATTTTCATTTTGCTTAATTTCATTATAACTATTATTATCTATTACATCATTATAATTATTTTCAAAAGCATTATTAAATGAATAATCTTGAGTATTATTTTCTACTATATCAGTGTTAACATTTTCAGAATTATTATCAAATGAATAATTTTCGATACCATTTTCTACTGTATTATCACTAACATTTTCAAAACTATTATTAAAAGAAGAACTTTGGGTATTACTTTCTAATGTTTTTTCATCTTCAACTGTATTGATTTGTTTATCATTCTCATTTACTATTTCTTTATTAGTTTCTATCTCAGCATCACATACATAGCATTTTTTCTCTCCATTTTTAAGTTCTGTTCCGCATACAGGGCAAATAACTGTTTTTTCATCTTCTTTAGTTTCTTCTTTTGTAAGTTTTTCTTTTTTAGGACTAAATGAAAGTGCTAATAAAGGATAAAAAATAAATGGCAAGAATAAAAGTCCTATAGCAAATCCCGCACTTTTTGAAAACTTATTAGCAAGTTTAACACTTAAAAGAGCTAGTACAAATAAATTTACTATTGGAATTATAAGTAAAAAAATTGCTAATGGATTCATATCTGATAATTTCATTAAAGTCCAAATATTAACAATTGGAATAAAACCTTTCCAACCTTTTTCACCATTTGCTTTAAATATTTTACTATAACTTATAGCAATTATTAAATATATAACTAAGCTTCCAACTAATGATGCAATAAAAATACTTTTTAAAAGTACAATAACTTCACTAGAACTATTCATAACAATTACCTCTTTCTACTCTATTATATTAATTGTACCTAAAAATTATATTAATGTAAACAAAAAAAGATATTTTTATTGTAAAATACCTTTTTTTTATTACTTATTAAAGGAATATCAACTGTAAACAAATGTAAATTAAGGATTTAATCTAGTTGGTCCTCTATAGATAAATGTTGCTTCTCTAATATTATCTATATTAAATGTTTGCATCATAATTCTTGCTATTCCAATAGCATATCCACCATGTGGAGGGCAGCCATATTTAAAGAAATCTAAATAGTAATCTAATTCTCTAGGATTAATTTCTTTTTCTATCATTTGTTTTTCTAATATATCAACTCTATGTTCTCTTTGAGCTCCTGTTGTAATTTCAACACCTCTATAAAGTAAATCATAACTTTCTGTAAGACCATTTTCATCTAACATATGATAAAAAGGTCTTGCACTAAATGGAAATTTAGTAACAAAGATAAAATCACTATTATATTTTTCTTTAGCATATTTACATAAAAGCATTTCTTCTTTTCTTTCAAAATCTTCTTCTTTTTCACCAATATAATGATATTTTTCTTTTAATATTTCTTTAGCTTCTTTAAATGTAATTCTTGGAAATTTAACACTTAGATCTCCTATTTCGGATTTAAAATGTTTTTTTATTTCTTCACCGTATTTTTCTTTTACTTTAGATAAAGCATATTTTAAAACTTTTTCTTCCATATCCATAACTTCTTCAACACTATCTATCCAAGATATTTCAATATCAGCCATATTTATTTCAGTAGCATGATAAGAAGTATGTGAATTTTCTGCTCTAAAAGCTGGACCTATTTCAAATACTTTATCAAATCCTGATGCCATTGCCATTTGTTTATAAAATTGTGGAGACTGTGATAAAGTTGCTTCCTGTCCAAAGTAATCTAGTTTAAATACTTCAGCACCACTTTCAGCAGCTTTTTTTCCTATTTTAGGAGAATGTATTTCCATAAAGCCATTATTTATACAGTACTCTCTAAAAGCATGTTCAAATAATGTTTCACATTTAAAAAATAAATTGTTTTCTTCTCTTCTTAAATCTATAAAACGATAATCTAATCTAGTTTCTCTTAAACTATTATCTTTACTTTTATAATCAAATGGTAATTCATTTAATGATTTACTAGTAACTATAATATCACTTGGTATTATTTCCATACCTCCCATTTTTACGCTAGGGCTTTCTAAAAGTTTACCTTCTACTTTTACTGTACTTTCTAAAGTAATACTAGATACTATTTCATTTAGTTTTTTATTTTCTTCATTTTTTTCTATTGTTACTTGCACTTTACCAGTACTATCTCTAAGTATCATAAATTGTACATATTGAAGGTCTCTTATTTTGTCTACAAATCCTTGAAATGAAATATTTTCATTATAATGATTAGGTAGTTCTTTTACAAATAATTTCATATTACATCTCCTCACTATCTATGTTTTGATCTAAAAAATCTATTATATCTTCTTTGTTTATTTCAAATTCTTCTTTTGTTTTATTATTTTTTATTTTATATATACCATTTTTTACTTCTTCTTCACCTATAATTATTACATATTTAGAGTTTAATCTATCTGCTTGTTTAAAGTTTGCTTTAATACTTCTATCCATATAATCAGTATCTGCTTTAAATCCATTTAATCTAAGTGCTTGAAGTAAACTAAATGCAGTTTCTTTTTCACCTACAGGTATTACATATACATCTATTTCATCTTCATAAGGAAGATTTATATTTTCAAATTCTAAAGCAGTTAAAAGTCTTTCAAATCCAAGAGCAAAACCTACTCCAGGTTCGTCAGTGTTGCCAATCATTTTTACAAGGCCATTATATCTACCACCACCACATAATACATTTTGGGCACCAAAACCCTCTACACTTGCTTCTACTTCAAATACAGTATGATTATAATAGTCTAGTCCTCTTACTATCGAATAATCTACTTCATATTCTATTTCTAAAGCATCTAAATATTTTTGAACTTTTTCAAAATAATTTTTACTTTCTTCATTTAAATAATCTCTCATTTTAGGTGCATCTTTAAAAAATTCTTTATCATTATCTACTTTACAATCTAATATACGTAGTGGATTTTTTAAATATCTATTTTTGCAATCTTCACATAACGAATCTAAGTATGGTTTAAAATATTCTATTAATGCTTCTTTATATTTATTTCTAGATTCAGTATCTCCAAGTGTATTTATTTTTACTTTAACTCCTTTAAGGCCTAATAATTTGTAAAAATTTACTGGAATACTTATTACCTCTGCATCTATCATAGGATCATTTGATGAAAATACTTCTACTCCAAACTGATAAAATTCTCTATATCTTCCTGATTGTGGTCTTTCATATCTATACATAGGTCCTATATAGTAATTTTTACTTGGTAAATTAGGATCAGAGTACATTTTATTTTCTATGTATGCTCTTACTACTGATGCTGTACCTTCTGGACGAAGTGTCATATCTCTATCTGATTTATCTTTAAAATCATATGTTTCTTTAGTAACTATATCGGTAGTTTCTCCTACTGCTCTATGAAATAGTTCACTTTTTTCAAAAAGTGGTGTTCTTATATAATTATAGTTATACTTTTCCATAAGTACATTAATTAATTTTTCTAAATATAGTATTTTTTTTGCTTTTACTCCATAAACATCATAAGTTCCTTTTGGTCTTTGTATCATAAAAATCCTCCTTTAACAAAAAAGTCCTATATACATTATGTATATAAGGACGAATAATTCCGCGGTACCACCTTATTTCACAGATAACTGTGCACTTATAGTTTTAACGCCACTTAGCGCTTATGTTTTTATAGGATGTCTTCTTATATAAAGTTATAGATATTTACACCAAACATATCCTCTCTTTAATAATTTTATATAATACTAGTTCCTCCATAAGAAATATATTGTTATTATAACTTTTTTTATTATTATAGTCAATTATTTTATATTAGTTCATAATCATCTTCAAGAGTAAACTCTATATTTTCTTCAATCCATTCTTTTCTAGGCTCAACTTTATCTCCCATTAGAACTCTAACTCTTTTATCAGCAAGTGCTGCATCTTCAATACTTATTTTAATTAAATTTCTGTTTTCTGGATCCATTGTTGTCTCCCAAAGTTGTTCTGCGTTCATTTCACCTAAACCTTTATATCTTTGTGTAGTAAGTTTTACTTTACTTTCACTAAGTATTTTTTTTCTTTCTGATTCTTCCCACACATAATGTACTTCTTTACCACCATATAATTTATATAAAGGTGGAAGTGCGATATAAAGGTGTCCTTGTTCTATAAGTGGTTTCATATATCTATAGAAAAATGTAAGTAAAAGTATTTGAATATGAGCTCCATCAACATCAGCATCGGTCATAATTATTACTTTATCATAATTTGATTCTTCTATATCAAAATCACTTCCAACACCTGCACCTATTGTATGAATTATTGTATTTATTTCTTCATTTTTTAAAAGTTCTTCTAATCTTGTTTTTTCACTATTTATTACTTTACCACGAAGTGGAAGTATTGCTTGTATTTTTTTATCTCTACCTGTTTTAGCTGTACCACCAGCTGAATCGCCTTCGACTAAAAATAGTTCATTTACTTTAGGGTTTTTGCTTTGAGCAGGTGTTAATTTTCTACTTATTAGTTTTTCATTCTTACTTTTATCTTTTCCACCACGAGCTGCTTCTCTTGCTTTACGAGCTGCTTCTCTTGCATATTTACTTTTAACCATTTTACCCAAAATTTCAGCTGCTACTTTAGCATTTTCTTCTAAGAAAAATTGTAAATTTTCACTTACTATAGATTCTACTATAGTTCTAGCTTCTGGTGTTCCTAATTTTCCTTTTGTTTGTCCCTCAAACTGAAGTTTTGCTTCTGGTATTTGAAGACTTATTATTGCAGTTAAACCTTCTCTAGTATCAGATCCTTCTAAATTCTTATCTTTAGCTTTTAAATATCCGTTCTTTTTAGCATAATCATTATACACTCTAGTAAGTGCAGTTTTAAATCCTACTTCATGAGTACCACCATCTACTGTTTTTACATTATTTACAAATGAAACTAAATTATCATTATAAGTATCAGTGTACTGAAAAGCTACTTCTACATTTATTCCATTTTTATTTCCTGTAAAATGTACTACATCATGAAGAGTTTTTTTATCTTCATTCATATCTTCTACAAATGCTTTTATACCATTTTCATAGTGATATACTTCTCTTTTTTCATCTTCCTCATCTATTACCTCTATAGTAAGACCAGAAAGTAAAAAGGCACTTTCTTGCATTCTTTCACATATTGTTGTAAATGAAAAGTTAGTAGTTGAGAATATTGTATCATCAGGCATAAATCTAACTTTAGTACCTGTTTTAGATGTTTTTTCTAGTTTTTTTAAAGGTACTACTACTTTCCCACCGTTTTCAAATCTTATGTAATATTCATATCCATCTTTTTTTATATTTACTTCCATCCATTTACTTAAAGCATTTACTACAGATCCACCTACACCATGAAGTCCACCAGATACTTTATATCCACCTTCTTCAAATTTACCTCCTGCATGAAGTACTGTATATATTACTTCTGGTGTTGATTTTCCAGATTCATGCATTCCAACAGGAACACCTCTTCCTTCATCTTCTACAGAAACACTTTTATCTTTATGAAGAATTATTTTTATTTTTTTTCCGAATCCATTTATAGCTTCATCTACTGCATTATCAACTATCTCCCATACTAAATGGTGAAGTCCCCTTTTATCAGTTGAACCTATATACATACCTGGTCTTTTTCTAACTGCCTCTAATCCTTCTAATATTTTTATTGAACTTTCATTGTAGTTTTTCATATTATCACCTAGATAATTATAGCAAATTTTATTTAAAATAACAAATAAATATCTAAAGTTTTATATTTTTACGGTTAAAAACAATGATGACTTTTTGTCTAATATCATCATTATATAAATTATAACAAATCATTATCAAATTAAAAAAATATATACAAAATTGTACATACCTTGTTTATTTTTTGATAAAACTGTAATATAATTTGTCAATATATATAGATAGTTTATACTTATTAGAAACTATTTTTATTTAAAAATGAGAATAATTTTTTAGTTTGTGAGATGTGTGCTGGTATCTCTACTTTTATATCTTCATTACTTATAACTTTTTTAGGATTATCACAAGTTATTTTAGTAAATTCTTCTTCACCTATTAATTTTTTTATTTCTTTTTTTATTTCATCAAAACTATTGTAAAAAGAACTTCCACTTCTATGCATATCTGTTCCTAAAAAATGATAATAACCATTTTTGAGTAAATATTTAAATGTATTTTTGGCATTTTCTCCATATCTACTAATTATACTTCCATAGTTTCCTTGAAGAAGTGCTCCTGATTTTATCCAAAGTCTAACTATTTCAGTATCTTTTTGAACGTAACTATATCTTTCTGGATGAGCAATTATTGGTATTATATTTTTGCTTCTTAAATCTAGTAAAAATTCTTCTAAATTTACTGGTTTATTAGTAAATGAAAACTCTATAAGTAAATATCTTGTATCATTTATAGTATATATTTTATCTTCTTTTAAAGCTTCTTCTATATCATTTAAAATATATACTTCATTACCTAAATATATTTTAGGCATATCTTCTCTATCTTTTATTTCATTATAAATATCTGTTATAACATCTATTTTTTTTGTATTGTTTGCTCTATATGAACTTCCTTCTAT
This sequence comes from uncultured Bacilli bacterium, assembly GCA_944371445.1. Classification (GTDB taxonomy): domain Bacteria; phylum Bacillota_I; class Bacilli_A; order RF39; family UBA660; genus RUG12867. Next base: position 25,012 of record CALVXR010000071.1, on the reverse strand, counting down.
ATAATGTGGAGTTGCAATAACGGAAGTAAATCCTAAAGATTTTAGTTTTTTTAACATTTCTATGCTTTCTTCTTTAGTTTTACTTCCGTCATCTATACCATATAAGATATGACTGTGCATATCTATCATTTCATTATTCATAATATGCTGTATAATAATTACTTTTTATATTTGGAACTTTATTTACTACAACTCCTGTTACTGGAACACCTATTCTTTCAAATGCTTGTTTAGCACTTACTAAAGCATTCATCGGTGTATATTTTATAGAGCATACAAGCATTACAGCATCAGCATATTTTGATAAAATTAATGCATCAGGAAGACCAACCACTGGCACTCCGTCTATTATTACATAATCAAATATTTCTTCTACTGTTTCAAACACTTCTTTCATTTTATCAGAGTTTAAAAGTTCTGATGGATTAGGAGGAATTGTTCCTCTTGTTAAAACATATAAGTTATCTATCTCAGTTTTTACTATATAGTGTTTCATTTCACTCATATCATCTTCTAGAAGTAAATTAGAAAGTCCTTTATTTGATTTCATCTTAAATATTTCATGTATTCTACCTTTTCTTAAATCAGCATCAATTAAAAGTACTTTTTTATCTGTCTGAGCAAAAGCTGTAGCTAAGTTAGAACTTATAAAACTTTTTCCTTCACCTGATATAGAACTAGATATTAGTATTGTTTTTACTTTTTTTGAAGCTGATGCAAACTGAAGATTTGTTCTAATTGTTCTTATATTTTCTGATATATTCGATTTAGGTCTTGTATTTACTATTAGTTCTGATCTCATTTTTTACCTCCATTTATAGGTATAGTTCCAAGTATTGGTAATCCTAATCTATTTTCTACTTGTTCTACGCTTCTTATATTTTTATCAAAATAGAACATTATAAATACTATCATAAATGAAAGTACTAAACCTATACCAAAATATATTACTTCATCTTTTACAAAATTTACATTATCAGCACCACTTGGTGTAGATGCTTTATCTAATACTTTAACATTTTTTAAATTATATATATCTATTACTTCATCTTTAAAAACATCTGATAAAGTACTTGTTATTTTTTTTGCTTTAGTAGCACTCTTATCAAGTACTGATATTTTAAGGACTTCTGTATTTTCTACTGCAGATACTACTATATTATTTGATAACTCTTCATAAGTATAATCTAAATCCAAATCATCTATTACTTTATCTACTACACTTCTACTTTTTACTATTTCTTTATAAGTCCCAACTAGTTTTTGGTTTACTGTTATATCTGTTTGTATAGTACTTACATTGTTATTATTAGATGCGATTACAATTGTTGATGATGATTTATATACTGGTACTCTTAAAAATATTGCATATAAATTACCAAGTAATAATATTAAAAAGGTAATTCCTATTATAAGGGCTATCTTACTTTTAAAATATAAAAACAACTCTGTTAAATCTATTTCTTCCATCTTATTTCCTCCTACTATAATAATTATATCTTTTTTTTATTTTTTTCTCAAGGCTATAGTCCTAATTCATTAAAGGTTTTACCTTCTAGCATTCCATTTATATAGTTACTTCCTTTTTCTACTGTTTGCATATCTGGTTCCATAACATATCTTTTAAGTGAACCTAGTGAATAAGTTACATTATAAGAATTATAACCATTTAAATTATATGTTTTTATATTCCAAGAAGGCATTTTATCTATTTGATATTTTATAAGTTCTGTCATTTCATTTGTTTCGATATCAGTTTGAAATGAACCAGCAAGTACATTCATTATTTCATTATAATTTGTAAGAAGTGCTGGTGTAGTACTTACTTTTGTCATAATTGCTTTAAGAACATTTTGTTGATTTTCTCCTCTATGTCTATCACCTGTAGCATATGTTATTCTTTCTCTTGAAAAAGCTAAAGCTTCAGTACCATTAAAATGATTCCATCCTTCTTTTACATATACTTTATTATTTGTATAAGCTCTAAATGATTTATCTGAATATACATCTATTCCACCTATCGCATCTACTACTTTAATAAGAGTATCAAAGTTTACTCTAAAGTAATGATTTATTTTAGTATTTAATAAATCTTCTAATGTAGTTATAGACATATTTATTCCGTAGTATGCTGCATGCGTTAGTTTATCTTTTACTCCTGTTGTTCCATGTAACTGTACATAATAGTCTCTTGGTATTGATGTAAGTAATATTTCATGTGCATTTGGATTTACTGTCATTATTATATTAACATCACCTTGTGATTTAGTCATAATATCTCCATATGCATCTATACCACTTATATATACATTAAATGGTTCTTCTTTTATATTTACTGTTTTACTTATATTTTCTGTTTTTGTTTTAATTTTAATTTCAGCTAGTATTTTAGTTTTATCTTTAAAACCATCTATTTCTGTATCATATAAATCTTTGTGTATATTTTTTATAAAAATTATATCTGTTTTTTTATTTAGTAAATCATTAGCGAGTGTTAATGGTTCTTTATAATTGTTTTCTTTTATTTTTACTTTATTTTTTAATTCTTTTAAAGCTTTATTAAAGTTTTCACTATCTTCTTTTATCATACTTACTTCTTTATTATTAATATCTTTTATTTCATTATATTTACTATCTTTAAGTACTACTACATAATATAGTTCTGTTTCTTCTTTGTTATTATTTATTACATCCATTAAATGAATTGCTTTATAAAAGTAGTTACTTCCAAGTATATATAATATAGACATTATTATAAGTATTATAGATGATATTATTTTTGCTTTATTTTTAAATATAAGTATAGATAGTATTACAGTTATTAAAAGTACTATTATAACTACTGGATATAAATATTTATTAGGTACTACATTTGAATAAAACATAAGTATTATAAATACGCTCATTAATATAAGTGATATAATGCTTATTATTTTAGATATTATTTTCATTTTTACACCTTCTTTTACCTAGTATATATATTATCATAATTCCAGTAAAACTTCCACTTGTATCTATTAGTACATCTATAAAACTAGATGTTCTACCTATTACAAATAACTGATGTATTTCATCTGTACATGCGTATATAAAACAAAATAGTAATGATATTATTATTAGATATATATTCTTTATTTTGAATGATTTTAAAAGTAATGATGTTATTATACCTAGAATCATAAATTCTATAAAGTGAGCTGATTTTCTAACTGGTTTAATTAATTTATCTACAAGTAATTCTTTGTTTACTTTTTTATTTATATTAGTTTCATTGTTACTTGTATTATTTTTATTATTATCTTCTATGTTTTCTTTATCACCTTTTATACTTATTACTTTATCTATACCATTTATAGTTAAATTAAGTGATTCATCACCATTTTGTGATGAAAATATAAATATAATAATAAGCATTAATAAAAATAAAATACTATAGATTATTTTTTTCATTTAAATCAGACTCCTTATAAAAATAAATAAGTTTAATAATAATATGCTTATTTTATCCTATTTAATTCAAATGATTTATTTTTTTTATCTTACTCATCTTAAAACACGATATCAAAAAACTTCTATTAAATAAAATTGAAAATATAACTGTAAACAAAGTACAAATAATACTGATAATTATATTATTTTTATAATAAAAATATGAAATAATAAAATAGAATAAAGTTCCTAATATAAAATTTCTAAAACTAAATTTTATCTTCAAACTTTTCCTTATATCATAGTATCTATATATTGAAAGAATAAAATAAGAAATTAGTGTAGATAAACACGCAGCATATAATCCCAATTTTCTAATAAATATAAAATTAATTATAATATTTACCATACTAGCAAAAACCGTTGTAAGTGCTACTTTTTTTGAATCTTTCAAGGAGATATATATTGCACCTAACAATCCACTTATAATTTCAAAGATAGAAGCAAATATTAATATGGGAATATATATATATGATTCTGCATAATTTGAATCAATCATATACTTAAAAAATATAGGCATTAATGATATCATAATTAAACATATAGAAAAACATATTTTAAAAATATTATTTATAGATTTTGAAAAGAATATTTCTCTATCATTATCATTTGAGCTTATCGACGCAGATTCAGTCCATGATAAATTAAATACACTATAAATATGTGACATTAGAATAGAAAACTTAGTTGATATTGAATATATTCCATTAGCTGATGGCGAAATCATATATGAAATCATTATTTTATCTGAAATACTTAAAATCCATGATGTAATATTATTAGGAACAAGTGGTAAAGAATATTTTACCATTTTAATAATAAATAAATTTGAAAAGCAATCAAAGGAAAAATATTTATAAATTTTCTCTTTAAAAAATATATAAATACCTCCAATTATAGAAGACATAACACTAGAAATAACCATTCCAACTAAACCATATTCTAATAAATACACAAGTACAAAACATAATATTAAATTTATAATACCAGTATATAAACTAGCCAAAGCATATGTTTTGTTATTTCCAATACCACGGCAAATTTGAAGATTTATACTTAAAATCAACTGTGAAATTGAAAAAATAAATATATATATGCTATTTTTTATATTGAATAAAAAACAAAACAAGAAAAAAATGGTTGTAGATAGAACGAAGGAAATAATAATTGATATAAAACCATTTGTTACTATACATTTACACATTTCTTCATTAGATCTATAATCAATCAAAAAACGAAAAATGGCACTTTCAACTTGTACCGATAAAAAAGCAACAAGTAACAAACCATATGTTGTTATCAAATCAAATGTACCATACTCGGTTGTTGTTAATTTTGCAGTAAGAATGGGTAGTAATATCAATGTTAAAAGTTGAGTAAATATTTTACTTATGAAAATTATTATTGAATTTTTATATAGTTTTTTTTCTCTACTTTCCATTATTAAAATCCTCTTTCCTATACTCAATTAAATATTTTAATTGCAATGCAAATAAAAATTGTATACTTCCAATTATAACATTAGCTTCTACTAAACCATATATTAAAAATATAATTATTATTATTAAAAACTGGACATCAAATTTCATTTTTTTTGTTGATTTATAATATATTAGGGTATAAATTAAATAACCAAAAATTCCATATTGAACTAACATATAAATGTAAAAATTATCTAAAAACATTCCTTCAACTTTATTATGTCCAAACATAGAAAACATCGTGCCACTTTTTAGATAGAAATTCCAATAAAAAGGTCTTCCAGTTAAATAATCAGAAATTTTATTTGTTATATCATTACCATATTTATATGCAATAAACAAAGATAAAAATGTAAAAAAAGGAATAATATATGGCAATAATACCCTAAACTTTTTTATACTAATCTTTTTATTAACAAGTACTATGATAAAAAAGATGATAACCGTAAAAAAACCTGTCCTACAAAGTGAAAGTTTATAAAAGATTATACTAAAAATAAAAGTAACAAGATAAAATATTATCTTATCCTTATACAGATAATATCCAGATAATACTATAGCTAAAAAAAATAAAAATAATTCATTAGGATGAGAAAATCCTAAACTAAATCTATTAACAACTACACCATCAACATACCTGACCATATCTTTAGAAGCAATTAAGCCAATTTTATTAAAAACAATAGTAATAGAAAAACAAAATATTGATGAGAAAAAAAATATTTTAATAAATTCCTTATCAAATTTTCTTAAGCATAATATAGCCAATAAATAAGAAATTAAAAAATTTTGATCAGAATAAAATAATATAAAAATTAATGCTATAAAACCAAAAAAAATTAATTTATTAAATTCTACTAAATATAGCTTTTTCTTTAAAGTTGTAATTAAAGTTAAAAACACTATAAATAATAAAATTAAATATAAAATATTTTTATTAATTCCATATGTAATTAAATATTTAAATAATACACATATAAATACTAAGGCTTTTTCTATTAAAGTAAACTTTTTATTTTCTACAACCATATTTTATTTTTTCTTTATTAAAGATTTCTTTAAGTATAAAGTTCCAAAAAAGCCTAATGGAAATAAAAGAATTACAAGGAGTTTATTATTTGAATCAATTATTATTTTTTTTTGTTTTGAAATAATACCAAATGTAATATAATAAATTGTATATTTTATTTTATATATAATAGATTTACTTTTTTGCATCCTTAATTTATTATATAAAAACCAAGATTTTGGAGACTTTATAAATAACTTACCTATATTTTTTGTTAATCCACCTTGTTGATATTCTCTTATACATATTCTTTCTTTTGTCCAAATAAATGGTTCTTCCATTTGATAAAGTAGATAAGCTTCTGTAAAAAATTTCTCATTTTCAATTTCAGGAAATTCAAAATTTTTAATATAATCGGATGAAACAATATAAATAGCGCTAGCATTAAAATAATTTTTTGATAAAGCTTCAGAAACAGAACATTTTGCTAATTTTCTTTCATTAAACTTTATTGTATATTTATTGGTTCTATTTTCATCATCACACAACATTACAATACCTTTTTCATTACTATCATGACTATTCCATTTTTTTAATATTATATCTACAGCATTTTTTGTTAAATAATCATCAGAATCAAGACATAGCAATATTAATTCTGTATCAACAACTTTGAATGCATAATTCATAGCACTATGTTTTCCACCATTATCTTTTTTATAATATTCTATTTTTATTTTGCTTTCATCTATCCACTCTTTAACTTTTTTTTCTGTACTATCCGTTGAACCATCATCAACAATTAGCCATTTAAAATTTTTATTAGTTTGCTCAATTAAACTATTATATGCTTTTTCTAATAAATTAACTCTATTATATGTTGGAGTAAATATGGAAAGAGTTATTTTATCATTCATTAATATCACTCCTCTATTTCTTTTGGATAATAATTAAAACGATTTTTTGTTCCAATATTATTAACTATTTTTGCAGGTACTCCTGCAATGGTAACGTTATCCGGAAAACTTTTATTTACAACACTATTAGCACCAATTGCTACATTGTTACCTATATGAATCTTCCCAAACATTTTTACACCTGGACCTATAAAACAATTATCTCCAATTACTGGCGCTTCACCCTCTTTTTCCATATTAGTTCCAATATTAACATCCACATTAATTCTACAATTTCTTCCTACTCTAGCCTTCCCATTTACACATATTGTCCCTCTATGCTGAATCATGAGTCCAGGTCCAAATGTATTTATTGGAATAGAATATCCAAGTTTAATTTGCATTTTTTTATATTGATATTTAAGTATTAAAGTAATTATCTTGTAAAAAAAACCATGCTTACAATTATTAAAATATTCAACTCTTCTCATCATCCTTTGGAATTTATATACTGGGATTTCTCCCCTAATTCCAAAATAATTTTTTTTATTGTATCCTCTCGCTAATTTATCACATTCTAAGTAATATTTGTAATCCTTTTTACTTCTTATCACTTATTAATCACCTCTATTATTCATATAAAATTGTGATAATTCCTCAACAACATCATCAATTATATATTCCTTTTTTCTTATTTCTTTTTCCACATTTATTCTATTTTTATCGTTTCTTAAAATAGAATAAATCCATAAATTTTTATCAGATAAATCTAGAAGTTTTAAATTTTTTGATATCACAGCTTCTTCAGGTATAACATTTTTAGATGCCAAGCAACAAAGTCCTGATGCTTGAGCTTCTATTAGAACCATTCCAAGCCCTTCATATAAGGAAGGAAATACAAATAGGTCCATAGCTTGCATATATTCATTAACCTTATTGCTTTCCCCTAAAAAAATAACTTTTTCTTCTAAATTAAATTTATATACCTCTTTTTTTATTTGATATTCTAATGGACCAGTTCCGATTAAAAGTAACTTATAATTTTGATTAATTTTACATACTTCATGAAATAAGTCAATTAAAAACAGATGATTTTTTGAAGTTACAAATCTTCCCACATTTCCTATTAATACATCATTGTCACTTATTCCTAATTTTTTTCTGGTTTTTTTTCTAATGTTTTTATCAAATTTAAACTTATTATAATCAATAGCATTATGTATTATTTTTACTTTTCCCTTTTCTAGCTCACTTTTTCCAAACATCCATTCACCAGCAATTTTTGAACAAGCAAAGTAATCTGTTGAATATTTCTTTAATAAAATTTTTAAAATATTACCACATATTTTTTTTATATTATTTTGTGTTTGAAATGATATACTATGAGAATGTGCTATCCTAATTGGAATATTATATTTTTTTGCATACTTTAATATAAAATAATTTTTACTTGTCGAATTAAAGTGTAATACCTTATAATCATTATGCTCTTTAAAAAAGTTAGAAACTTTTTTTTCTACTTTAATTAAATCAAGTGGGTTATTAATCCAACAATTTTCTAATTTGTAAACTTTTATATTTAAATTTTTGAGAACTTGCTCTAATTCATATTTTTTACCATCATCTAAAGTTAAGAATTCTATCTCAAATTTTGTTTTATCAAATCTTAATGTCCATTCATATAAAAGTTTTTGAATACCACCAAGCAATAATCTATCAACAAAAAATAAAACTTTTATTTTTTCCATAAATTCCTCCTAAATATTCACTTATTTAAAATTATTTTTAGTGTTTTTTTTGCAATGTCATATATTCCAATTTTACTTAAACTTTTTCTGATAAAGCTATTTAATTTCGTTTTTAAATTTACTGGAAAAAATTCTTCTATAAAATTATCATCTTGAAATTTATTGTAAAATCTATTTCTTTTCGAATTATAATTAACACTTTTTAACATCTCTCTAACTTTATTAGTAGCAATATTTACATCAATTTCTTTCAATTTAATATTATTTAATTTATTTAATATTTCTAATCCTTTTTGTGACTGTATTAATAACCTAGTTGTACCCTTATCATCATCAAATTGTTTATCTATTTCATTAATATTAAAACAATCCCAAATAGTTATATCTGACACCCTCTTTTTCGTTTTAAATTTGCAATTATAACAACTTGGTCTTACAGAATAATCTCCAAAAAAAGCTCTTAAGTATGGATCAGTATCAATTCCCTCACTATAGATTCCATTATCAGTTTTGATAGTCATCATAGAGTATTTATAACCATATTTACTTTTATCTCTAAAGTTAATATCAATAATTTTTGTTGCCTTCATCTTATTTAATATGTATTTTTTATACTTCTCGAAAAATAATGGTGAAGGTACTGAATGACACATTATGTCTACTAAAATTAAATTATCATATTTTCTACCTAAATATAAACTTAATCCTGCCACTTGACATGGGGTACCACTAAAACATACTAACCTCTTATTTTGTAAAAAACATTTTATTTCTTTAAACACTTCACTTAAATCACTTTGAACATATTTACTTTTTCTAAATTTTTTTAAATCTTCTAATTTTTCTGCTTTGGTATGCCTAACAACAAAATTTTTATCATATGAAGCCCCATAAACAACACCATTCTTTTTTATAACATATTCTCCAATAGAGCTAAAAAATCCACCTGATGTTGAATCTTTACGAATATTTTCTTTTTTATTTTGAAATATATATGCTTTTTGATTAAAATCATTAAAATTTTGCTTATTTAAAATAGGGCATACTTTTTTACATAACCCACAATTTATGCATTTATTTTCATCAATCGTAGGATATTTAAAACCTTCTTCATCTACCACCATACTAATTGCATTTTTAGGGCAAATATTTGCACAAGCTGTACATCCAGAGCAGTCTTCTTTAGATGTTATATTTATTTTTTTAGTTTCGTCTTTTTTACAAACTAAAGAATTTAATAACCAAACTAATGATTTCTCTCTAAATTTATTAATATTATTACAAACCTCATCATAATTTATTTTATATTTCAATACATCATCTACATTTTCCTTACCAGTAAGTATCATTTTATTAGAAATTCTAGCTACTTTTAATAATGAATCTATTCTCGAATTTGTTGATGTAACACTATTATTGCTATATCTTCTGAAAGAAAAAAATAATTTATTAAATAATATTGAAAATACAGTTCCATGAAATGAATCAGTACATACATATTCTGCGTTTTTTATTAAATTAATCCATTCTTTAGGTCCGATATCATAAGGGATAAAATCTGCAAATTTATCAGAATATGGAACATACTCATCTGCATGATTTAATGAAACAATCTTATAACCGGTTTTCTTTTTTAGTCTTTCAGCAAATTTCCTATGCTCAATATTATTGCCAAGAAAGTAACATAAAATATACTTTTCATTTATTATAGTATCTTTTGTAGCAATTTCTTCCCATTCTTCTTTAGTTAACAACAATGTTGGATCACAAACCAATTTAGAATCAATATTTGCAATTTCTTTTATAATTTTTACTCCTGTGTCCTCTCTCACGGATAAATGATTTATTCTTTTCAAAAAGTAACTATATTGCTCTTGGTATTTTTTTGGTATTTTTGACACTCCAAAACTTGTTGAATATGAAATTTTATTTATATCATCTGGAACCCAATTCAAAGTATAATAGTCTGCTACAACATTTACAGGTAGCCATAACTGATCAGAGCCAACTATTACATCTGAATATTTTTCTTTAGCTAAAGCCGTTAAATCTTCGTATTTATGCACAGCTCTGGAAAAATTAAATTCTTCTCTAAACTCTTTATACTTTTTATTTCTAATATTAATATTTTTATTAAGTTTTTTGTTTAATTTTTTATCAATTTTCAATTTAAACATTCCAAATTTTGATTTTATAAATTTGAAGTTTTTTAATTGACTTAAATAATATTTTCTCTTACCTTTTTTAAAGTCAAAATTGTTATCAATATTTATTGTTTCATTAGGTATATTATTATTATCTAATATTTTTTTTGTTGCATATGCTTGTAACATACTGCCATAGTTGTCCTTAAAATAACACGATACTATACCAACTTTTTTTCCCATAAAATAACACCTACTTATATTTTATATATTTATTTTCTATTTTTTTTACCTCTTGTCTTATATTAAATCCATTCTTAGAAAATTCTTCTATTTTATTTTTTCTTTCAAATTTACTATATTCTTTTAGTAATTTATTTGCCCACTTATTAGCACTTTCATTGAGTGACATAAATTTAGTACTATCTAATATTTTTGTCTCTTTTGTCATATCATCAGAAAGTAAACATAATAATCCAGATGCTTGTGCTTCTACTCCTACAACTGGAAGCCCTTCATATAATGATGGTAAAACAAATACATCAAAAGCCTGATATAATTCATTTACATCATTTCTTTGTCCTAAAAACTTAACATATTTTGTTAAATTTAAATCATTAACTTTTTCTTTTATTTCATCCATTAATGGGCCTTGTCCAACTAATAATAAAATACTATCTTTATTTTTTTTATGTACTTCATTAAATATATCAATTAAGAATGTATGATTTTTTTGTGCTACAAATCTTCCTATATGACCTATTACTAAAGTACTGTCTTTTATTTTTAATTCTTTTCTTTTTTCTTTTCTTATTTTTTCATTGTATGCAAAATTTTCTACATCAATTGCATTATTAAGTATAAATACTTTACCTTCATCATAAATTTTATTTCCAAATAACCATCTACCTGCTAGTTCACTACAAGCAAAATAATCAGTTGCATATATTTTACTAAGAGGTCTTAAAACTTGTTTCATTAAATTTTTCTTTTTTTCTTTTTTATTTGTAGTAGAATGACTATGTACTATTCTTACTTTAACTCCTGCTTTTTTAGCAGCATATAATGGAAAAACACTTAAAGTATTTATATGAGAATGAACTATTTTATAATTATTTTCTTTAAATACTTTTTTTAATTCTTTTATATATTTAAATACTTTTTGATAAGGTGGAACTAATATTACTCTTCCACCTAATTTTTCAATTTCTTCATATGGTATATTAGTAGAATCTGAATCACAAATAAAATCAAACTGTATTTTACTTCTATCTATATGGCGATAATAATTCATTACAACAGATTCTACTCCCCCACCAAGCCATTTTCCAATTATATGTCCTACTCTAATAGGTTCTTTTTTTTTCACATTATCACCTACTTAGCTCCTGTTTTAAATATAACAGCTTTCACTGTTCTAAATATACATCTAATATCTAACATAATACTACAATTTTTGCAGTAATAATATTCTAATTCTAATCTTTTTTCATATGTAGTAGCACTTCTACCATTAGCTGCCCACCAACCTGTAATTCCAGGCCTAATACTTTCATATAATTCATGATTACCGTTATGAGCATCTAACTCTCCATTTATCAAAGGTCTAGGTCCTATCAAAGACATATCCCCTTTTAATACATTGATAAACTGTGGTACTTCATCTAAAGAAGTTTTCCTTAAAATATTACCTATTTTTGTTATTCTTGGATCTTTAGAAAATTTTTGATTTAAATCCCATTCTTTTTTATATTTTTCTTGTTTAAGTAATTTTTTAAGAACTTCCTCTGCATTAGGTACCATAGTCCTAAATTTATATAAATTAAATTCTTTACCATTTTTACCTATTCTTTTTTGTTTAAAAAATATAGAATTGAAATCACCATTTAATATATAAGTTATTTTAACTATCAATGCTATTGGTACTAACAAAATACATCCTAATAAAGCAAATACAATATCAGTTAATCTTTTTAAAATAAAATATACTCTTTTGCTCACAGAAAAACTAGATGTTTTTTCTATAACTACTCCATCCATAATATCCCCTCACTATTTTTTCTTTTTAATAAATAAAATATCTACAACTATAATTATAAAAGCTATTAAAGATATTAAAATATATTTTGTATCTATTTTATTTTCAACTTTCACTTCTTTAATTTCTTCTTTTGCTTTTGTCTCTTCTTCTCTTGTAACTTTTATCTTATATTCATTACTACTTCCATCTGTACCTGTCACTTTAATAGTAATAGTATTTTCTCCTACTTTTAAATCTTGGTTACTTATCTCCACTTTATCATTTATATTATCACTAGTTGCCACTAAATCTAATTTTTTTACATCGTTTTTAACTTTTAAATTATATTCAAAAGTATTTTTATCAAAAGGAATTTCTACTATATTAGAGGTAATAGAATCAAGTAATGCACTTTCTTTACTATTTACTATTTTTATATTAATAGTTTTATTTTTTTCTTCTATTAATTCATTTCCATTATATAACTTAATATTATTTATAGTTATACTAGCATCTTTACTAGCATTTTTACTATCTACTGCAATATTAATCATATAATCTCCTTTTTTTAAAGGATTTGTAGCTCTAAAAGTTACTTTGCTATTTGTAATTGTTACTTTTACATTTTGATTTCCAGTAATACTACTTAATAAAACATTATTAGAAGACGAATATACAGAAAATGAACCACTTGTTGCTTGTTCTTCTCCATCATAAATCATTTTAATTACTCCGCTATCAGTTTCTAATAATTCTAAAGTATTTTCTTCAAATGTTAGATTATCCGCAAGGACTATAGTAGGTAAAAACAAGAAAGAAATAATAACAAAATATAATATTTTTCTCATAATATTCTCCATTCCTTTTATAGCAATATAATTATATCAAACTTTTATATTATAATCAATTCTAAAAGTCATTTTAAACATAAAATTTCGTATACTATTTGTACACAAAGTATAATTATTCATTTTTCTTTCATATTAATGATAGCTTATCAGTAAAGGTAATGCAAGTATCTTATTTGCATTTCTTTATTTTTATAAAATATTTATTGAAAGAAGGTGTAAATACGATAAAGTTAGATATTGAAAATCTGTTAAAAGAAAGAAATCGCAGTAAATATTGGCTTTGTAATAAAATGAACATTACTTCTAGAAATTTAAATAAAATTATAAGAGGTGAAACTTCTTCTATTTCTTTTAAATATATTGAAGAATTTTGTAAATATTTAGAGTGTACACCAAATGAATTAATTAAAATTGAAAACAAATAAAAAAATCAGACTTATTTTAGTTTGATTCTTTTATTATACTTAATATTAAATTATTTTAAATATCAATACAATCTTTTATATATTTTATTTCTAATAATTTATTTAAAAAAAATTCTAAGTTAAAAATTATTTTTATCTTTGATCACTAATAGTAGCACTACTATTACTAGATTCTAATGCAGAAATTGGATCATATGGTGCTCCTGATATAGTCCCTGGTAATAGTGCAATATCAACTGCATTTTCTGGAATTCCCCAAGAATTACCTGAAAATAAAAAAATAGCTCTATCTACTACATATCCGCGAGTGTTATAAACAACATTATTCATAATCGTTCCTGTAGAATTAGGATTAAAATATGCAGGCTGACGTAAAGTATGAAAAATGTTATTTTGAACTAGTAAATTGGTAGCATTTAATTGTGTAACAATCCCTCTATTTATCACCCACGTTGAAGAATCACCAGCTTGATTTGGTCCATATATCTGACAGTTTAATATTTTATTTCCATCTCCACCTATTTGAATGAATTCAACAGGATATGGTACATCACTAGTCATATTAAAACCATCAATCGTAATATTATTTCCATTACATAAAAATGGCACAACTTGAGACTCCAATATAATTTTTGTACCAGCCATTCCTTTTAATGTTAACCCAGGTATATTTAAAACAATTTGCTGTGTAATAGGATAATCACCACGCAAAACATTTATAATGCTATTAGATAAAGCTACCACTAATGCCTCTTCAATAGTTTGAAATGGTTTAAGTTGACTTCCATCTCCACCTATAGGTGCTGTAGACTCAACATATAAATTATATGGATTTACCCCAAGACTTCCAGTTGGTCCAGTTGCTCCGGTCGGCCCGGTTGGCCCTGTAGTTTCCGGAATGCCTTGTATACCTGTCGGTCCAGTTGGTCCTGTTGGCCCTGCTATTCCTGTGGCTCCAGTTGGTCCAGTCGGTCCTATAGTTCTTGCTATTCCTGTGGCTCCCGTTGGTCCGGTCGGTCCTATAGCTCCTGCTATTCCTGGTGCTCCCGTTGGTCCAGTTGGTCCTATAGTTCCCGGAATGCCTTGTATACCTGTCGGTCCAGTTGGTCCTGTTGGCCCTTGGACATAACATATACGTGCAAGAGGACCACAACAATCTTTATTACAATCATTTCTTTTATCATAATACATAATATGTAAACCTCCATTATATCTTTTATATATTATATGGCAATAAAAATGTTACAGTTACACATTATTCTCATAAAAACTTAATAACAAATATACTATAAATTATAATTGTTCTAATTAAAAAATTTAATAATAAATTAAAAACTCAAACCTATTTTTTTAAGTTTGAGTCTTCTTCTTTTGATATCATTGATGACATTTTACACATACACCATAATATAAAAGTCATTAATAATATTATTAAAATAATTACTACTTTCATATTACCACCTATTAATAATATATTCTTATTTATATTTTTATTCCTTTTTATAGATGGTAATTTTTTCTATTAAGATATACTTTTTTCTATTTGTTTTATTTTTTCTTCACTTATATTTACTATATCTTCTATTTCTTTATAAGAAAAATTCTTTTTTAATAAATTTATAACTATTTCTTTTTGATTTGTTTCTATTCCTTCTTTCATTCCTTCTTTCATTCCTTCTTTCATTCCTTCTTTAAATCCTTCTTTTATACTATCTTCTGCCTTTTGTCTAAGTTCTTTCTTTTCCATTTCATTAAATAAATCATCTGGAAATCTCTCTAATACCAAATCTTCTCTACTCAATTTATCTTGCATTTCATATACCTCCCAAAGAAGTTTACTATTTTTTATTTTTGATTCTATTTTCTTTTTAGAATCTAGTTTTATTATTTGCATAAATAAAACAAAATCTTTGTCATATCTTCTACTGTTAGTATAACATTTTTCTTTAAAACTATCAATATTTATATCATATATTTTAATTTTTTTAGTTCTTTTTATATTATGCTTTTCTTCTACCATACTTGATACATATATTTCTTCATTATAACCATATATATCAAAATCATTTATATTTATTTGAACTACTTCACTTTCATAATAAGATTCAAGTAATTTTCCTACATAACTCATATTTTTATCATCTAAAGATTTTGTATTATATTTATTTATTTCTATATTTATTACTTTATCTTTTATTTCTACTAATATATCACATTCTCTTTGTTTTTCTTTTCTATTTCTTTTTACTAATTTTACATCTTTTAAATATATATTTTCTTTTTTATATTCTGTTTCTAATACATTATTAATTATCAAAACTAATAAATCTTTATTTTGTTTTAATATATTTCTTATTATAACATCATATATAAGAGGAATTATAAAATCTTCTGTATATATTTTACTTGGTATATTTTCTTTCATTTAATCATCGTGGCTGCATTATAGTTATTTTATAAATAAAGAGCAAATGAAGGATTTTTAAATTTATTTAAAAAAAAATTACAAATATTATAAATTTATCTATAGTATTTGTAATTTAGTCATATTCTTTTTATAAATATATTTTTTTATTTATTTTTTTCCAAAATATATTTCATCTATATTTATATTATTTAAATTATCTACATTAGCAATGCTCATTAAATAATATTTTAATACTTCATTATCAGCAAACATATATCCTTTTATTTCCAAATCATTTGTTTTTACTTTTTCATAAAGTATTTTTTTATAAATTAAAGGGAACTGATTATATGTTAAATCTATTAATATATAAGGATTATCTTTTTCATTTATATTTACAAGTAATGCTTCATGTTCATAAGGAAGACCTAACTCTTTAGTATTTATTATTCTAGAAGAAATACCTCTTTTATTACATTTATCTTTCAAATATCCAGTATACATTTTACAAGTTTGAATTTGTATTAAATTTTTAAGTTCTTTTTTTGTTTCTTCTATTATTTTTATTATTTCTTTTTTTATATCAATTCCTCTTATATTAAGCATATTTTCATATAAATTCACTATTTATCACAACCCTTTTTTATAAACTTTATTTTTATTTCTTATATAAATAATATCATTAAAAAAGCTAGTATCTACTATAGGTATATCTACATCATATTTTTCAAGTAATCTTATAACTTCTGCTCTATAAAAATCAGCAACTTCTTTTTTATTATTCTTTACTAAATATCTATAAGGAATACCTATAGCTTTTACTTTTTTTAAAGGTATGAATTCTTTTACTTGATATTCACATCTTGCATAACTATATCTATTTTTTAAATTAGGGATTTTTTTTATTTCTTTCCATAATTCATATGGAACATATATAGTTTTATAAGCTTTGCATCTTGGAGATATTACAAGAGATATATTTTCTTTTATAAAAGTGTTATATTCTAAATTTGATTCTCTTGGATAATCTATTAAAGATATATATTCACCATCATTACAATTATCATCATATGGATAATAATTTTTTATATAATTACCTGCTTTTATTTTTCCATCTCTAAATATAGATTCTAACTTTTCTAATTTATCTTGAAATCTTATACCATGATATAAAAAATTTCCTACACAATAAAGTTCGTCATCTATAGCATATGGATGAAGACTTTGAAATGTTTCCATTTTTTTATTTTCTAATTTTTCAAGTTCAATTTCGAATGAATTTTTTAATTTATAAACTTCTAAGGAACAAGCTCCATTATTAATATCTATAAAACTTTCACTCATTTATATTTTTCCTTTCTAAAAAGCAAGTATATCATATCATTAAACAAAAAAATAGTCAAAATCTAAGTTTTGACTATTTAAAACTTTCTTCTATAGCAACTGCTACTGCAACACTAGCTCCTACCATTGGGTTATTACCCATTCCAATAAGTCCCATCATTTCAACATGTGCTGGAACAGATGAAGAACCTGCGAATTGTGCGTCAGAATGCATTCTTCCCATAGTATCAGTCATACCATAAGAAGCTGGTCCTGCGGCCATATTATCTGGGTGAAGTGTTCTACCAGTACCTCCACCAGAAGCTACTGAGAAGTATTTTTTTCCTTCTTCTATGCATTCTTTTTTATATGTACCTGCTACTGGATGTTGGAAACGTGTTGGATTTGTTGAATTTCCTGTAATAGATACGTCAACACCTTCTAGATGCATAATAGCTACACCTTCTCTAACATCGTTAGCTCCATAACATCTTACTTTAGATCTTTCTCCATCACTATATTTAGTTTCTTCTACAATTTTTACTTCATTTTTATAGAAGTCAAATTCTGTTTTTACATAAGTAAATCCATTTATACGAGAAATTACTTGTGCTGCATCTTTTCCAAGTCCATTTAAAATTACTTTTAATGGAGTTTTTCTTACTTTATTTGCTGATTTAGCTATACCAATAGCTCCTTCTGCAGCTGCAAATGATTCATGCCCCGCTAAAAAGGCAAAACATTTTGTATCTTCTGATAAAAGCATGCTAGCTAAATTACCATGTCCAATACCTACTTTACGAACATCTGCAACAGATCCTGGAATACAGAAAGCTTGAAGTCCTTCTCCTATTGATTTAGCTGCATCTGCTGCTTTAGTATTTCCTTTTTTAATTGCTATTGCTGCTCCTAATGTATAAGCCCAGCACGCATTTTCAAAACAAATTGGTTGAATTGATTTTACTATTTCATATGGATCAAATCCTTTTTCTTTACAAATATTTCTTGCATCTTCAAAATCTTTGATTCCATATTTTTCCATAACTGGTTTTATTTGATTAATTCTTCTTTCGTAACTTTCAAATAATGCCATTATTACACCTCCCTAGGATCGATTTTTTTAACGGCTTCATCGAATCTTCCATAAGTTCCACTAGCTTTTAGAATAGCTTCCATAGGATCCATTTTAGCTTTAATGTTATCCATCATTTTTCCTAAGTTAACATATTTATAACCAATTATTTGATCTTTATCATCTAAACCAATTTCTACAATATATCCTTCAGCAAGTTCTAAGTATCTTGGACCTTTTTCTCTAGTTGAATAAATTGTTCCAACTTGTGAACGATGTCCTTTACCTAAATCTTCAAGTCCTGCTCCAATAGCAAGTCCACCTTCTGAGAATGCTGACTGACTTCTACCATAAACTATTTGTAAGAAAAGTTCTCTCATAGCAGTATTAATAGCATCACATACTAAGTCTGTATTTAAAGCTTCTAATATTGTTTTTCCAACTAATATTTCTCCTGCCATAGCTGCTGAGTGAGTCATTCCACTACATCCAATAGTTTCTACTAAAGCTTCCTCTATTATACCTTCTTTAATATTTAATGTTAGTTTACATGCTCCTTGTTGTGGTGCACACCAACCAATACCATGAGTAAAACCTGAAATATCTTTTATTTCTTTAGCTTGTACCCATTTTCCTTCTTCAGGAATTGGTGCTGGTCCATGATTTACACCTTTAGCAACTTTACACATATTTTCTACTTCTTTTGTATACATATTGTCCCTCCTATTATGTATAAATCTATATACGTATCTATTTTACCACAAAATTTAATAAATATCATAAAAATATTTAAAATCAGTATATATTTCTTATACTATTTTATATAGTTACTGGCACTAATATTTCTATAAATTCTTCTAAGCATTTTATAGTATCATCAAATTTTAAATATCTAGCATAACTATTTTTTCTAGTATAGCTTATCCATTTTTTTCTTAAAACACTACTATTTTTAACAATGTTTAAATTAGTTATTAAATCTGCATTAAATCTTCTTTTTTCAAAAGTCTTTTCTACTGCACCTCTAAATTTATTTTTATTTATTTTATTGAATTTAAATTTATGTATTAAGTAAATATCATAATAATCTTTCATTCTACTACTGATTTCTAATTTACTAAGTATAGTTTCTATTTTTTCAGCTAATACTGTTTCTAGGTTATAAGACCATACTTTATATATTTTATTATCTATTAACGATTCATAGTTAAAATTATCTGGTCCTGGATGTATTGGATCACCTGTTGCAATATCAATATGAAATTTATCTTTTATATTTTCTAAAGTAAAACTTATTGTAATTCTTAATCCACCATATTCATCTTCATCACGTATGATTTCTTTTTTTTCAATTTTAAATTTAACATTATCATAAACATCAATATTAATAACTTCTATTATCATTTCAATAATATTTTTTTCATTTAATTTTACTTTTCTTATTGCAGTATCTATATCCATTGTACTTCTATTATCAATACCAAATAGTCTGCTTAAATAAAAACCACCTTTTAATATAAAATTATCTTTATATTTGCTCTTAGATAAACGTTCAATAAATCTATCATACATATAAAATCTCATAATAGTATTAAAATCAACATTTTTTTCTTTTGATATTTTTTTTAATTTATCTTTTATTGATTGTGCTGTATTATTAATAATAAAATCCACCTACCATTTCCATTACTTTTTCACTTATTCCCATTTTTTTTGAATATTCAGATAGTTTACCTATATTTTTTTCCTCACTTTGAATATATTGTTTAATTGTTTTCTTAACCTGTTCATAATCCATTCTTCCTTTTGATCTTATAATATCACAGATACATCTTTCTTTATCATATACTCTAACTTTATTACCATTTGGTGTTTCTATTTCCACTACTCCCATTTCATATATATCATCAGATACATAAAATACATTACACTTTTCATTTACTGTATCAACATGATAGTTTTGTGGAACAGTTACTGTATAGTTGTATGGAAACTCTTCTGTCATACCATAAAAATATAGAGCATTCATATGTGAAAAAATTGCTTTTTTATACTTTTGTTGAAATAAATAATAACTATCTTCAAATGCATTTGGTAAAAGATAAATACCTCTTGATATTTTTTCTATATCATTATTTTTTTCCATTACTGATAGATATTGTCTATTAATATTTAGTGGTTCTATCATTCTTGTTGAGAGCATACCATTATTTGCATACATTATTTGTTTAATAGTATCTGTAAATATTTTTGACTGCTCATTTGGAAATTTTGTTGAAAGTTTTTTTACTGTGTCTGACATAACATTAATACTTTTTAATTTTTCATCTATTTTTTTTATTGGTTCCACTGTTTTATAAATTACATTACTTACTTCAACAACTGGTTTCATAGTTTTATTTAAAGATTCACTAACTTCTTGTATAGGTTTTGAAATTTGATTTAGTTTCTCCAAAATTTGATTCATTGGTTCTTTTAGCGAATTAATTGACTCCACATAATTCCTAAGTACTTCATTATTGATTTTAAAATTAATATTTTCTTCTTTATACATAATAAACACCTTTCTAACAATTACACTGAAATTGTATCATTTTTCAGTGTAATTGTCAAATGATTGTTATAAAAAAAGAATTATAAAAGAGTGATTTTCATCACTCAATATAATAGTTTATTTATAAAATCATTTATCTTTTAGTACAATCTAATAAAAATATACCTATGTTTTATTCATCTTTAAATAATTTGACAACAACTGGTTTTAATAATTCTATTATAACAAATGATATAAAGTTAACTACACATACGAATATTAAATTTGATACTGTAATTATTTCAAGTCCAAATAATTTACCTACTGGTGTAAAGAATACTAATAACTGAATTACAAAAAGTAAAAGTATTCCATAATTTAAATATTTATTACTAAATAATCCTCTTTTATGAATTTGTTCTTTAAGTGATCTACAGTTATATGCAAATACAAACTCATTAATAATGATACTTAAAAGTGCAAGTGTTTGAGCCATATTTTCACCTAAATAACTAAAATGATAATAAATATATAAACTTATAAGTGTTTCTAATACTACAGAAATCATTAGAAAAGCACTAAAGAAATTAGTAAATATTCTTTTATTTAAACCGTTTGGTTTTCTTTTCATTATATCAGTACTAGATCCTTCAAATGCAAGTGTTATAGAAGGAAGTGTATCTGCTACTAAATCTATATATAATACATGTATAGCAGAAATAATAGTATTTCCAGTAAGCATTCCAAATAATATTATAGCTATTTCAGTAAAGTTAGAAGACAAATTATATAATATATTAGTTATTACATTATCATAAATTCTTCTTCCTTCTTTTATAGCAACAGTAATTGTATTAAAGCTATCATCAAGTAAAATAATATCAGAAGTATCTTTAGTAACATCTGTACCACTTTTACCCATACCAATTCCTACATTAGCTAGTTTAATAGCTGGTGCATCATTTACTCCATCACCTGTCATAGCAACTACTTTTCCTACTTTTTGAAGTGCTTTTACTATCTGTAGTTTATTTTCTGGACTAACACGAGCAAATACATTATATTTTTTTACTATTTTAATAAGTTCTTTTTCATTTAAATTATTAAGTTCTACTGCATTAATACACTCAGCTTCAGTATCACATATACCTACTTCTTTAGCAATAGAATATGCGGTAAGTAAGTTATCACCTGTAAGCATAACCGCTCTAATATTAGCACTTTTGCACTCTTTTATAGATTCTTTTATATTTTTTCTAACTGGATCTTTAAGACCTATTAATCCTACTAATACTAAATCATTTTCTTCATTTAAATAATCTTTTTTATTTTCTACTTCTTTATAAGCAAAAGCTAGTACTTTTAAAGCTTCATTAGACATATTTTTTTCTATATTTATATATTTATCTTTTATATCATCTGTAAGTTTAATAACTTTTCCATCTAATAATACTTTAGAACTTCTTTTTAATACTGATTCAAAACTTCCTTTTGTATATAACATTAATTTATTTTCGTTTTTATATACTGTACTCATCATTTTTCTATCTGAATCAAATGGAAGTTCTGCTATTTTAGTGTCTTTTTCTTCTAAATTAACATAATTTTTAAGTGCAACATCAACAGAATCACCAGTATAAACTTTATTTTCATTTAAAACTGCTGTATTACAGTAATTAATTATTTTTAAAAATATTTCATCTAAATTTTCTAAAGTACTTTCCTTTAGTGAAGTATAAACTTTTACTACATTCATTTTATTTTCAGTAAGTGTACCTGTTTTATCAGTGCATATCACTTCGGTAGCACCTAATGTTTCTATAGCTGCTAAATTTCTTACTATTGATTTTTTCTTTGCCATTTCACTTACACCTATAGAAAGTGTAGCTGTAATAGCAATTGGAAGACATTCTGGTACAGATGCTACTATCATTGAAATACAAAGCATAGTTATTGTTAAAAAATCATAGTTATTTATTATTCCATATACTAATACAAAAGTTACTAGTAAAGATGCTACCATAAGAATAAATTTACTTGTTTTTTGTACTTTCATTTGAAGTGGTGTTAGTGGTTCTTCACTGTCACCTATTACAGATGCTATTTTACCCATTTCTGTATCCATACCAATATTAGTAACTATAGCTTCTATTTTCCCAGATACTAATATAGTTCCAGAATAAACCATATTTTTTCTCTCTTGTATTAAAGAATCTTTTGTTATTTCTGTTTCTATTTTATCTACAGCCATACTTTCACCAGTTAAAATTGATTCATCTACTTTAGCATAATAACTTTTAACTATTCTAGCATCAGCTGGTATTTTATCTCCTGATTCTAATATTATATAATCTCCTAAAACTAAATTTTTAGAGTCTATATCTTTATATTTTCCGTTTCTTTTTACAGTAACAAAATTAGCAGAATATTTTTTTAGTTTTCCAATAGCATCTTCTGCCTTTGATTCTTGCAAATATCCCATAAAACAATTTACTAAAGTAGTTCCTAATATAACTAGAGGTTCTAAATAATCACTTTGATTTATTATAGAATATATTAGTGATAACACTCCAACTACTAGTAATAAAATTATCATTATGTTTTTAAACTGATCTATAAATATTTGTAGTTTTGTTTTTTTATTTTTTTCTATTAATACATTTTTTCCATTTAATTTGTGTAATTGTTTTACTTTTTTAGGACTTATTCCATTATCTGATGTATCTAATTTATTATATATTTCTTCTATACTCATTTTATATGCATCTTTCATACTTCCACCTGCCTATAATAATATAATAGCACATATTTTATTATAAAATTAAAAAATACACTGTTTTACTTTTTATTTAATGTAAACTGTGTATTTATATTTTTATTAAATAATTTTTTCAAAGTGTTGATAATCTTTATTGTCCCAGTTTCCACCCCATGCAAATCCTCTTTCTTTAAATAATTTATAACATAAATCATTTTCATCTATTTTATAATCAAAATCTTTAGTTCTATCTACATATTTTAAACTGTCTTGTGGGAACACTAATATTTTATTATTTTCTTTTACTACATAAGGATTGTAAAGTGGATTTATATCAATAGCAAGTCCATATGCATGATTAGAATATTTATTTTTATTAAGTATTTTTCTAAAATTGAAACAAGATGTATTATTGTTTTCCATTGATTTTATATCATTAAAATCATAGTTATCTATTAACTCTATTTTTTCTATTTTATATTTATTCTCAAATAATTTGTCAAATATATATATTAAATCTTCAGCTATTTTTTGATTACAAATAATATTACCTTGCTTAATAGTATTATTAAAATCATAGTAATTTACTTTTATCATTACAAGTTCTTCTAATATATTTATTAAATCTTTATTATAATTAAATTTAATTAGTAATTCTGTTTTATAATTTTCATTCAGTTTGCTAATCATATTTATTCCTCCAATATAAGTTATACTTATATTAGGTAAATTATACCATACGGCAGACTGCGTCCGCAACCTAACTTGCAAACTTTCTAAAACTAATATATAATAACATTTACAAATTTCAACTGTCAGAAAAAAGGCCGACCTATATAAGTCCTTTTCTTAATAA
>CALVXR010000070.1 GCA_944371445.1 uncultured Bacilli bacterium | reverse complement strand
GTGATAATGTTTGCTCTAACAAGAGCTATGTTATGTGAACCCCTTCCTTCCTCTGTATTTATTGATACAGTATCAACAGTACTATGAGTCCATCTGACTGCCTATATTTCTTTTGATATTCTTACTGTGCCAGTTTGTTTATCATACTCTTTTCTTTATCAACTTCCAATTTAGCTCTGATGTCTTTCATTGGAGAAGAGAAAATATAGGCTCTCACTGTTCATCGAATAAACATTGTATATCATGACTAGGTCTTTCAGACTCCGCAAGAGTTTAATAATACTTCCCATATCATATTATTAAATATAGTATTCCGCCTGGACGACAGCGTCTACTCTCTTGTAATATAACGATACATTTCGAAGCTCGATACTAGCCCTGATATCTAACTGTCTACGCTTAATTATATATGTTACCATTTATAACCCAAGACTCGCTACTAAATGTGGCGGGTACCACTTTCTAGGTGAGATTTCCACTCACTAATTTATTCGACCTACACAGTCGCACCATCCATATATCTAGCATAGTATTTTATATTAAGTTTTTCTTTTATATAATGGTCTAATTCATTTAAATATATAATAGCAAATGCCTGACTTGTCATATTTCCTATTGGAATACCTTTTCCTTTTTTATCAAATCTTGGTATTTTATTTATTTCTTCTATTTTTTTATTTTTTTCTTTTTGAGGTATTTGCAATTTATTAATTTTATCTATTTCTTTTTGACATAATTCTTCTATTCTTTTACTAACATAAGAATAATTAGTACTATCTATTATATCATCTATTAGTTTAAGTGCTTTTTTATCTTTTATCTTTTTTCTTAAAATATTTTTTAATATATTATGATCTACATTATAAAAGTATTTGCTTATGTCACATTTTAAATAATATATATCCTTATTTTCTTTTTTTAACTCATTAATATATTTTTTTATTAATTTTATACCAAATAGTGGACCTTTTCCTTTACGGGTTGCTATATTAGAATTGAGAAATGATTTTTCATATACTTTTAATAAAAAATATCTTGCGACTAAATGATTTATTATTTTATCTTTTATAGTTTGACTCATTATTATTCTATATTTAGGTTCTTTTATTAAAAATATATGGTATTTAGAAAATTTTACTTTTTCATCTTTTAATTCATTATAAATATTAAATATATTAAGTGATAAATAATTTTCAAACTTTTCTATTTTTATTTTGTTTTTAGTATTTTTCTTTATTTCACTATTATATATATTAATTATATTATTCAAATCAGTAATACTTTCATACAAATTATTTTTCCTTTTCACTTTTTATCCAACCTTGAATTAATATAAAAATATCAAGTAAGTATTTAGATGTAGTTGTATATTGTTTATTACTGATTTGTTTTTTAGAATGTGAAGTATATAAATAAAAATCAATCATTTTAATATGTACAAGCATATTTTTTTGATATATTATTCTTTCGCTATCTTTAAATGAATTAGCCATATATCCATCTTTTAATAATTCGTACATTTCTTTTTGTATATTTTCTTTTAATACTTTTTCATTTCTACTATAATTTTCTAAAAATTTTTCTAATCTTAATATTGTTTTTTTTATATTAGTTAAAATTAGTAAATTATCATTCATATAATTTTTCTATATTTTCTATAATTAATTGTATTTTATCACTTTCATAATTTTTAGAAATATAGTCAGTTAATTTCATAATTCTTTCTCTTTTTATATTATCATTTTCTATATCAAGAAAATTTTTATTATACATATTTTGTTTAAATCTCTTTTTTTGATTTATTTTAATAATACCATTTACTCTTTCTAAAATAATATAATTAATTTTATTTTCTGTTAATTTTTTTATTACTTTTTCTAAACTTGTTAAAGGAAATCCTACTTTTGGAATATCTACATGCTTTTTTATTTGATAGCCCATTAATTCATGTATAATTTTAGTATCACACCCTAGTATATTATAAAATGTTCCTACAGGATAGATTATTATGTAATCATTAAATCTATCTTTATAATCAAAATAAATATCAATAAACTTCATAAAACATACTTCCTTTCAAAAAAGCAGTATTCAAAAATAGTAAATTTTACTACTTTTAAATACTGCATAATCATGTATACTAACTGGTTTTCACACTTTCACAAAAATTACTAATGTTTCCCCGATACAATCTTTTTTTCTCCTAACGAAGAGGGATAAACCTTGTTTTGATAAGCTTTTATAGTTATAACCATAATCATATCTATATTAGTTTTTATCAAAGTTGGACGCGCACCATTCCAGTGGTTACCAGCATTATTGCCGTTGCCATTACCGTTACTGTTCACATTCGACACATTGGAAGAAGAGCCTAATATTAGGTTTATCCCTTTTTAGACATTATTTGCTTCGCAAAAATGCCTTTTACAAACCTTCGGTTTGCTTATTTACATTACCATTTTAATTCATACTAAGTGAGTATGGTTTTGTCATAGTTCCTTCTCCTCCAGAAATTTTGACATTTGATTTTAGAGTTACAACTGGACGCGCACCAATCCAGTGGTAACCAGCATTATAGCCGTTGCCATCACCGCCACTGCTCACACCCGACACACCGGAAGAAGAGCCTGTCCATCTGTTTATATACCAGTATGAAACATTTAAATCATTTCCTGAATACATTTCTCCCCATGTTGGTAAAGCCACTTTTGCTGTTACTTTTCCATCGTCTGTTGTACTTGGA
>CALVXR010000069.1 GCA_944371445.1 uncultured Bacilli bacterium | reverse complement strand
ATAGTTACTAAATTAGAAACTAGATATAAAATGAATTTAGAAATATATTTTAAAGATGGAAGAATAAAAAATATTTATTTTGAAAATTAAATATTATGTCGAATAATTTTTTTTACAAGTAAAATCGACGCCCAGCAATCCAGGGTTTGTAGTACTAGGACAAAAACTTGGTAAAGATAAATTATTTTCTTATATTAAAAACTTTGGTTTTGGAAGTAAAACAGGTATTGATTTAAATGGAGAAAGTACAGGTATTTTATTTCCACTATCTAAAGTAGGCCCTGTAGAACTTGCGACAACGGCATTTGGTCAAGGGGTATCAGTAACACCTATACAGCAAATAACAGCAGTTTCTGCAGCAATTAATGGAGGTATATTATATAAACCATATATAGTAAAAAGTTTAAATGAACCAGAAACTAATACTGTTATAAAAGAAAATAAAAGTAAAAAAGTAAGAAGAGTAATAAGTGAAGAGACAAGTAAAGAAGTTAGAATGGCTCTTGAAAGTGTAGTTACTAATGGTACAGGAAGAACAGCATTTATAGATGGTTATAGAGTAGGAGGTAAAACAGGAACTGCTCAAAAAGTAAAAGATGGAAAATATATGGTTGGAAATTATATAACATCATTTATGGGATTTATGCCTGCTAATGATCCAGAATTAATCGTTTATATTGCAGTAGATAATGCTAAAGGAGTAACTCAATATGGTGGAACTATAGCAGCACCTATTGTAAAAAATATTCTTACAGATGCTATAGACATTATGGATATTAAAAAACCAGAAGGTGCTAGTGAAAAAAATTACCAGCCAGCAGAAAAAAAATATATTACAGTTCCTAATGTTATTGGAAAAAGTAAAAAAGAAGCTAGTGAATTACTAAAAGGACTGACTCCATATTATAGTGGTACAGGAGATACAGTTACTTATCAGTCACCAAAAGCAGGTGAAAGAATTTTAGAAGGTGAAAAAATTAGAGTTTTACTTGGAAAGTAAGGTGAATATATGATATTTATAACTAAATCAGTATTAGCTCTTATGATAAGTTTTTTAATAGCAATTATAATATCTTTAATCTTAATACCTATTTTAAAAAAAGAAAAAGCAGGACAAAGATTAAATAATTACTTAAGAAGTGCTCATAAAGAAAAAGAAGGAACACCAACAATGGGAGGACTTATATTTATAATAGCTTCTTTTATAACAGTTTTTCTTTTATATATTACAGGAAAAATAGAAATTACTACTAACTTTTTAATAGTATTATTTACTTTTCTAGGTTATAGTTTAATAGGATTTTTAGATGATTATTTAATAATAAAAAGAAATAATAATAATGGTTTATCAGAAAACACTAAAATGTGTATGCAAATAGTAATAGCAATTATTTTCTTTTATTTATTTATGAAAGCAGATAATGAGCCTCTACTTTGGATACATTTGTTACACATAAAATTAGATATAGGATTTTTATATGGAATATTTATACTATTTATTTTGGTAGCAACTTCTAATGCTGTTAATTTAACTGATGGATTAGATGGACTTGCTGGAGGGCTTTCAGTTATTGTCTTTTTGGCTTTTTCTATAATTACGTATGCTGCTGACTGGCTTTTAGGGTATAAAGAAATATCACTATTTTGTTTTATATTAGCTGGTGCTATATTAGGGTTTTTAGTATTTAATGTAAAACCAGCTAAAATATTTATGGGTGATACTGGCTCACTAGCACTTGGTGCTGTTATGGGTGCTATTGCTATTTTAACTAGACATGAACTATTACTTGTTATATTAATGATAGTTTTTGTACTAGAGACACTATCTGTTATCTTACAAAGATTATATTATAAAAAAACAAGAAAAAGATTATTTCCAATGACTCCAATACACCATAGTTTTGAAAAGAAAGGTTGGAATGAAAGAGATATAGTAAAACTTTTTTGGATAATTGGATTAGTAGGTGCATTAGTTTCTATTATATATGGTGTAGTTTTATAAAATGTGCTATAATTCCATAATAGGAGGAATTAGAAATGGAGTATATTTTATTAATAGTTGGATTTTTTTTACTAGTAAAAGGTGCTGATATTTTTGTAGATGGTAGTTCTAATTTAGCTAAATTTTTCAAAATACCAACACTTATTATAGGACTTACCATAGTTGCATTTGGAACAAGTGCTCCAGAAGCAGCAGTAAGTATTTCAGCATCACTTAAAGGATCTAATGCAATAGCAGTTGGAAATGTTGTAGGATCTAATATTTGTAATTTGCTTTTAGTTTTAGGGTTTAGTTCTTTATTTGCGACACTAAAAGGTAAAAGACAAATCGTACTTAAAGATTATATCTTTTATTTGTTATCAACTGTAGTTTTAATACTTATGCTATTTGATGATTTTTATATGGGTAAAACAAAAAGTACTTTATCTATGAGTGAAGGTCTTATTTTACTATGCTTCTTAGGAGTATATATTTATTCTTTAATACTAAGTGTTATATCAGAAAAAAGATTAAAAGTAGAGAAACATAAATTTACACCTAAAGATTTATTTTATATTATTATTGGATTACTTGGAGTATTAGTTGGTGGTAATTTTGTTGTAGATAGTAGCGTTCAAATAGCAATTAATTTTGGAGTTAGTGAATCGGTAATTGCTCTTACTATAGTAGCTATTGGAACATCACTACCTGAACTTGTAACAAGTGTTATGGCGGCACGCAAAGGTGAAGTTGATATTGCTATTGGTAATGTTATTGGAAGTAATATTTTTAATATATTTTTTATAATAGGAGCATCTAGTACATTAAGTCCAACAACAGTAGGGATAAATGATTTATATGATATTTTAATTATGGTTGCGTCTTCAGTAATTGTTTATTTATTTTTACTTAAAAATAAAAGAATTGGTAGAGTAAAAGGTGTAATTATGCTTCTTATGTATGCAGCTTATATAACTTATATACTTATTCGATAAAATAGATTTTATATCTATTTTTTTTGCATATATTTATATAGGTGATGTCTATGAAAAGAAATAGTATAGATTTAATTTTACTTATAAGTGTTATTATAATATCTATATTTGGAATTATTATGGTTGCTTCTGCTTCTTATATATGGGCTGAATATAAGTTTAATAATCCTTATAAATTTGTAATAAATCAAAGTATATTCTTTTGTATAGGTTTATTTTTATTATATATTTTAAGCAAGATAGACTATCATATTTACTATGAAAAAGCTAATAATATTTTAATTATTTGTTTAGTATTATTAATTCTTGTGTTGATACCAGGAATAGGTACTGTAAGAAATGGTAGTCGTAGCTGGTTTGGTATTGGTTCTTTAGGTATTCAGCCTAGTGAATTTATGAAACTTGCACTTATTATATTTACGTCTAAATATTTGTGTAAAAATGAGAAGATGTTAAATAAAATTGTTAAAGGTGTTTTCCCTATATTAGGAGTTTTACTTTTAGTTTTTTTACTTATTATGTTACAGCCGGATTTTGGTACTGGAATGATTATTTTTGTAACTATTATTGGCCTTTTATTTGTAGGTGGAACACCTTTATCTTTTTTTATCAAAAGTGCTTTACTAGCAGTGGTAGGGATAGTTATTTTAATTGCGTCTGCACCTTACAGATTAGAAAGAATTTTATCATTTTTAAATCCTTGGAAAGATCCACTTGGTAGTGGTTTTCAAATAATTCAGTCTTTATATGCGATAGGGCCTGGCGGATTATTTGGACTTGGTTTTGGAGCTTCTAGACAAAAACATTTTTATCTTCCAGAGCCACAAACTGATTTTATATTTTCTATTATAAGTGAAGAATTTGGATTTTTAGGAGTATTAATAGTAAGTTCTTTATTCTTAACTATTATTATTAGAGGGTTTAAAATTGCTAGAGAATGTGATGATAAATTTGGTAAGTATTTATGTTTTGGTATTATATTTGGACTTGCATTTCAAGCAGTACTTAATTTAATGGTTGTAGTAGGATTAATACCGGTTACAGGTGTAACTCTTCCTTTTCTTAGCTATGGGGGAAGTAGTTTACTAATCACTTTATGTAGTATTGGAATAGTACTTAATATAAGTAGAAATAAAAGATAAGTAGAATATATAAAAAACGATATATAAAGTTATAATATATATAACTGATGTTTCTGATATGGCATCGTAAAAGGGTTACTAATGAATTTTTAGAACATGTAGGCTTAAATTTAAAAAAATGTAAATGCATTTATAGAAAATAAACAAAAATGATATAATAATGGATAGAATGGAGGAACAATATGGTTATTACAATGAAAGACGATACAGTAAGATTTGGAGTAAGAGTTGGCGCAATAATTTTTAATAGAGAACATACAAAGGTTTTTGTTCAAAAACAAAAACATGATATTTATATGTTACCTGGTGGACGTTTAGAAATATTAGAAAACAGCAACGATGCAATAAAAAGAGAATTACGCGAGGAATTAGCAATTGAATGTGAAGTACATTTAAAATATATAATAGAAGCAATTACAAACCTACCAAATGGTACAAAGTATCATGAAATAGGCTTTTATTATAAGGCAGAAATTGATGAAGTTGAATCAGGCTATACTGATGATAAGGAATATGATTCCTTAGATGAGAAACATGACGGAAAGTCAAAATTCAAATGGGCTAAAATAATAGAAATTGATAATTATAATTTTTTACTTAATATTTTAAAAGAAAAAATAAAAAATGATGATAACAATCAATTAGAACATATAATTTATGAAGAATAATTATTATCAAATTTGATAACCCAATATTTACTATAAAAAACAAAACGTTGATTTGTTCTTTGTATAAATATAATAAAAATAAAATATATACAGAAAATGTATATGTTTTTTTAATAAAATAAAATATTTATAATTTGGTAATTAAAAATGGAAAAAATTAATGATAATTAAACTGTATTAAATTTAGTAAAGTGTGTTATAATTTAACTGTATGTTAAATATAAAAAATAGTGGTGATTGTTGTTTTTTGTCAAAATAAATTTTAGTGGGTTATACAAGAAATAAAAATATTAATGAAATAATATATTAAATAATAAAAGGAGGTAATATAATGACAAATGAAAAATCATGTGGCACTATTATTATTGATAATAATAAAGTTTTATTAATTCAGCAAAAATCAGGTTTTTTTGGATTCCCAAAAGGACATATGGAAAGTGGTGAATCTGAAATAGAAACTGCAGTTAGAGAAACAAAAGAAGAGACTAATATAGATGTTATAGTAAAAGAAAATATGAGATTTTCATTATCATATATTCAAAAAGGAACGATATTAAAGGAAGTTGTATATTTTGTAGCAGTACCGATAAATAGTAATAATTTAAAAGTACAAGAAAAGGAAATAAAAGAAGGCTTTTGGGTAGATATTGATGATGTTGAATCTAAATTAACATTTGATAATTTGAAAGAACTTTGGAGAAAAGTTATGAGTGAATTGAAAAATAATAATTTTTGTTAGATGAAACTAATTGCAAATTTTAGTAAAAATAAAAAAGTAATAAATATAAGTTATGATGATATTTATCATTCAATTTAAGCTAACATAATTAATTAGAAAATGGTGATTTTATTATGCTAGAAAAAACAGTTTTTGAGAATAATGAAGAAATTATAAGATACGTAAAAAATATTTATGGGTTAAATATCAACAATGTAAAAAAAATAAATAGGGGAAGTGCTAATATTTATTCCCTAAATGATGATAAATACATATTAAAAGAATTTCAATCTAAATATTCTAAAATTGAAATTGATAAAGAAATTGAAGTAATAAATCATTTAAGAAAGTTTAATATTAAAGTTCCAGAATATATAAAAACTTTAAATGGTAGATATGATGATGTATATAAAAATAAAACCATTATAATTCAATATTTTATAGACGGATATACACTTAATAATAATGGGGGAACTTACGATCAAACGATAGAATGTGCAGATTGTTATGGTAAAATTGTTAGTGCTTTAAAATCACTACCAATAGAATTACCAGATGCTGATTTGTCTAGTTGGTATAGTAAAGAAAACTTTGATTTAAGTATAAAAAAACATAAAGATTTATTACCTATGTTAGATGAAAATGATTATAATGATCGAAAAATCAAAAAAGATATTTTAGATAAAATAGAAATGATTAAATTAGTAAGTCCTAGACTTAATTTTGATGAGATGAAAAATCTATCTGTTTTAAATACGCATGGTGATTATAGTGTGTTACAGTTTATTTATAAAAATGGAACAATAAATGCAGTTATTGATTTTGTTTCAGCCTGTAAAATGCCAATTGTATGGGAACTAATTCGTTCATATAGTTATATAGATAAAGATGCTAAAGATGGAGAATTTAATTTAGATACTTTTGTAGATTATGTGAAAACTTTTAATAAGTATATTAAATTAAATAAATATGATTTAAAATATATGGCATATTTATATTTAATTCAAATTTTAAATAGTAATTTTGGATATAAACAATATATATATGATCATAAAAATAAAGAATTATTAGAATTTGGTTATTTTAGAACTAATATTTGTAGATATTTATTTAATAACGCATCATTAATTACAAAAAGGCTAGAGACAATATTAAGAAAATAAAAAGTAATAAATAAATTATCTAAACCTATTAAATATTCATTTTAGTATTCACTTCATAAAATAATATGTAATATTGATGTATTAATTTATATTACATAGATTGAAATGAGGTGAAGATATGAATTTTTATAATAATAGTTATTTTGGATTTCCAAATCAACGTAATAATTTTTCTAATGGATATTTTTACTCTTTATTTATAGGGTTAGATGATAAATGTAAAGGTACTCAAATAATTTCCACACAAAAAGCATTAAATTTTACAGAGGAAGTATGCAAAAAATATTTTGTTAATGGTTTTACTATTTTAGTTGGAACAGGTGCTAACAGAGGCAGTGTGACAGGTATAGAAAATTCTATTTATATTATGGCAATTAACGCTTGTGAAAAGGCTGTATTTGAAGTCGCACAAATTCTAAGAAGAGAATTTAATATTACAGAAGTTCTGATTGAAAGAAGTAGAGCTCAGTATTTATATTTTAATAATTAATTATTAAAAATTGCGTAATATATAAAAGTAAAACCTTGTTCTTTTAAGATAGGAATAAGGTTTTTAATTATATTTAGATAATCTTCTTTTGTAAAGTTTTACCAAAAAACAAAAGTATATTTTAAAGAACAAATGTTTGTGTTATAATCTTGTTGGTGGTATAAATGGAGAAGACATATATTTGTATCGATTTAAAAAGTTTTTATGCGTCAGTAGAGTGTGCTGAAAGAAATTTAAATCCTTTAACAACCAATTTAGTAGTAGCAGACTCTACTAGAACTGAAAAAACAATTTGTTTAGCAGTGTCACCATCATTAAAACAGTATGGTATTGGAGGAAGAGCAAGACTATTTGAAGTAGTAGAAAAAGTAAAAAAAATAAATTATGAAAGAAGAAAGAATAATAACTATTGTAAGTTTATAGGTAAATCATATGATGATACAAAATTAAAGCAAAATAAAAATTTAGAACTTGATTATATAATTGCACCACCTAGAATGAGTTTATATATTAAATATAGTACTGAAATATATAAAATTTATTTAAAATATATAGCACCTGAAGATATTTATGTTTACTCTATAGATGAAGTTTTTTGTGATATTACTTCTTATCTTAATAGATATAGTAGTGCAGAAGAATTAGTTACTAAAATGATTAAAGATGTATATGATAAAACAAAAATAACCGCAACAGCTGGAATTGGTACAAATTTATATCTTGCTAAAATAGCAATGGACATAGTAGCAAAAAAAAGTAAAGCAAATGATTTTGGTGTAAGAATAGCGTATCTTAACGAAAAAACATATAGAAAATTACTTTGGAATCATAAACCAATAACTGATTTTTGGAGAGTTGGAAAAGGATATAGTGAAAAGTTATCTAGGTATAATATGTTTACTATGGGAGATATTGCTAGATGCTCTTTGGAAAATGAAGAACTTTTATATAAACTTTTTGGAGTTAATGCAGAACTACTAATAGACCATGCCTTTGGATATGAACCATGTACTATGAGCGATATTAAAAGTTATAAACCAGTAAGTACTAGTATTAGTAGCGGACAAGTTTTGCATGAACCATATAGTTTTGAAAAAGGACAAATAATAATAAAAGAGATGGCTGATCTTTTATCTCTTGAGCTTATAAAGAAAAGTCTAGTAACAGATAAAATAGTTCTAACAGTAAGTTATGATATAGAAAGTTTAACTAATTTAAAAAAACCTTACTTTGGAGAAATAATAGTAGACTCATATGGAAGAAAAAAGCCTAAGCATTCACACGGAACTATCAATTTAGAATATAAAACTTCAGCTAATACAATTATTATGAAAAAAGCATTAGAACTATATAATAAAATAGTAAACAAAAATTTATTAATAAGAAAAGTGAATCTAACTTTTGCAAACACTACAAAAGAAGATAAAAATAGAAAAATATATAAACAATTTGATATATTTACAAGTATAGAAGAAGAAGAAAAAAATAATAACAAAGAAATTACTATTGAAAAAAAAGATAAAGTATTGCAGGAAATAGTACTAAAAATAAAAGATAAATTTGGTAAAAATTCTATTATAAAAGCAATGGATTTAGAAAATGGTGCAACAACTATAGATAGAAATAATCAAATAGGAGGACATAAAGCATGATAGATGATTATTCTGATATTATAAATATAGATTATAATCCAAGAAAAAAGATGCCCTTAAAAATGCGTTCTGCACAGTTCGCACCTTTTAATGCATTACCTAGTTATGCTGAAAAAATAAATGAAGTAACAAAAGTACCCGAAATAAAAAAAGAACTTACAGAAGAAATGAAAAGTAACCTTAATGATAAACTTAATAAAATAAAAGAAAATATAAAAAATAAACCACTTGTTACGATAAATTATTTTTTTAAAAATAAGTATATAAGTATAAAAGGGATTGTAAAAAAAATAGATGAAATAAATAAAGTAATATTTTTAGAAGGAAATCAAAGAATACTAATAAATGAAATTATTAATATATATATTGAAAATTAAGTTTTTTAATGTATATTTGTTGTTTGACTATAAAAGTTAGTTTGTGCTATCATATAAAAAATAAGGAGGCTATTTATGGCTTATATAAATCAAAATAAAAATTTAAAATTACTTATTATTGAGCCAAATGGTAATGTTATCTGTTCATATGTTGAAATAGGTGAAAAAAAAGTTCATCGTGAAGTTTTGTTTGAAACAATAAAAGAAAAAATGTCACACAATAAAAGAATTATGAAAAAACTTTATAAAAAAGAAGGAATAGGTATGGAACTTATTAATTTAGTATTAGATAATGATAATATTTTAATGTACGATACAACTAATTATGCTAATTATACAAAATATAAAGATCATACAGGAATTATTATGTTACCTAAAATACCTAATGCTTTACCTTTAACACAAAAAATTTTACTATTAAAAACATTAAAAGAATTACCTTTAAATTTAGAAGGTATAAAATATGATGAAAGATTTCATTTACCATGTGTAACATATTCCGGTATTGATAT
The DNA here is from genome assembly GCA_944371445.1 of uncultured Bacilli bacterium. Lineage (GTDB taxonomy): Bacteria > Bacillota_I > Bacilli_A > RF39 > UBA660 > RUG12867. The sequence goes on along the minus strand of CALVXR010000069.1, from coordinate 13,111 downwards.
TTTTTATAAAGAAAATAAAAAAAATTTTATTTCAATTGATAGTGTCGAAGAATTAGTAAAAAGCATTTCTGAAAATTATGAAAATAAAGATATACAATCAAATCATGTTTTATAATTTTTTGACAAGAAATGATATATGTTATTGTTGTTGAAATATAGGTGATAAAAATGAAAAATAATATAAATATTTTAATTGTTGATGATGAAAAAGAAATAGCTGACTTAATAGAAATATATTTAAAAAATGAAAACTACAATGTTTATAAGTATTATTCTAGCAGTGAAGCTTTAAACGATTTACCAAACTTAAATATTGATTTAGCGCTATTAGATGTAATGATGAAAGATATAACAGGCTTTGAATTATGTAATAAAATAAGAGAAAAAAATTATACATTTCCAGTTATTTTTGTAACAGCTAAGGTAGAGGAAATAGATAAAATTAATGGACTTACAATAGGAGCAGATGACTATATAACAAAACCATTTAATCCTCTTGAATTGTTAGCTAGAGTAAAAGCACAACTTAGAAGATATCAAAAGTATAATAGTAATAATAACGATGAAAATATAATAGATTTTAGAGAGATTCAGATAAATAATAATACACACGAGTTTTATTTGGCTGAAAGAGAAATAACTCTTACTAAAACAGAATTTTCAATATTATGGTTACTTTGTTTAAATAGAGGAAATGTGGTAGAAAGCGAAGAGTTATTTACTAAAGTTTGGAAAGAAAAATATTTTGAAAAAGATAACAATACAATAATGGTTCATATTAGGCATTTAAGAGAAAAAATGAATGATAATGGAAGAAAACCAAAATATATAAAAACAATATATGGGGTGGGGTATAAAATTGAAAAATAAAATAATTTATGGAAAAACAGTAACCAAAAAATTTATAAAAAGAATTATTATTTGGAGTTCAGTATATACATTTTGTTTTATAATTCTTTGGTTAATTATTAGAGCACTATGCTCTAATATTATTTGGTATGGTGATGATTTTAAATATAAATTATTAACTAGTATAGGATATAATATAAATAATTTAATACTTATTTGGTTAATAGGATTTTTAGTAATATTTATAATATGCTTATATAAAACTTTATCATACATAGATTCTATAGTAAATGCTAGTACACTTTTAATTAGTGATGATGAGAAAAGAATTATGCTTCCAGATGATTTGAGTGATGTTGAAGAAAAAATGAATCAAATAAAAAAAGAAGCAAGAAAAAATTTGAAATTGGCTAAAGAAAGTGAACAAAAAAAGAATGATTTGATAGTTTATTTAGCTCATGATATAAAAACACCACTAACTTCTATGGTAGGGTATTTATCACTTTTAGATGAAGTAAAAGATATGCCAAATAAACAAAGAGAAAAATATATATCAATCGCACTTGATAAGTCTTACAAATTAGAAGATCTAATTAACGAACTTTTTGATATAGCAAGATTTAATACAGAAACCATAGTATTATCTAAAGAAAAACTTAATTTAATAATGATGTTAGAACAAATCATAGACGATTTTTATCCTATTTTAAAAGAACAAAATAAAGAAATAATTATAAATAACTCTGAAAAAATAACTATATATGCAGATTCCGATAAAATAGCTAGGGTATTTAATAATATACTTAAAAATGCTATTAATTATGGAAGTAATAACGATAAAATAGTTATTGATGTAATAAAAAAAGAAAATGATGTAATAGTAAAAATAAAAAATAAAGGAATTAAAATACCAGAGGAAAAGCTCCATAAAATATTTGAAAAATTTTATAAAGTAGATTCTTCTAGAAATAGTAAAACGGGTGGTAGTGGACTAGGTCTTGCTATAGCAAAAGAAATCGTAGAATTACATAATGGAAGTATAACTGCTAGTAGTAACGATTATGAAACAACATTTGAAGTAATATTACCACTTTATAAAAATTAAGAAAATATTAAGAATTTTGTAAGATAAAATTAAAAAGCAATCATTTATAAACTGATAAAATAAAAGTAGTTTAAATGATTGTTTTATTTTGTAAAAAGGAGAATTTATGAAAAAAAGAAAAATAATGAAAATATTAATAATTTTATTTATTATTTTGTGTGTTTATAGCAATTTTTTTGAAGTAAAAGAACAAATAAAAAAAGATAATAATATAAATACTAATAAAATAAATGATAGTAAAAATAAAAAATGGAATTTATTACTAGTTAATAACGAAAATCCTTTACCAGAAAATTATAAAGTTAATACTATAGAGCTTTCAAATGGTGAAAAAGTTGATGCAAGAATTTATCCTGAATTGCAAAAGATGTTTGATGATATGAGAAGTAATGGTATTTATCCAGTTGTAACATCAGGTTATAGAACACATCAAATGCAAACAAAAATAATGAATGATAAAATAAATGAATATAAAAGAAATGGCTATTCAGATGTAGCTTCTAAAGAAATGGCTTTGAAATGGGTAGCACTCCCAGGAACTAGTGAACACGAACTAGGACTTGCGCTTGATATAAATAATGATGGAATAAGTTCAAGTGCTAGTGATGTTTATAATTGGCTTTTAAATAACAGTTACAAATATGGTTTTATTAAAAGATATCCAGATGATAAAGTGGATATAACTGGAATAAATAATGAACCATGGCATTATAGATATGTAGGAATAAATGAGGCTAAAGAAATGTATGAAAATAATCTTTGTCTTGAAGAATATTTAAATAAATAAAAAATATTAATTATATATTCATTTAACTAATAAAAAAAATACACAAATGTGTATGCTAATTTAGAATTTATATTTTATATTCCATAATTTTTTTACTATAATGTGGATTTTTTCTTTGATAAATTATAAAAAATTCGCTTCCTTCCCTTTCCATTTCTTCGTCGTATTCATAGGTTCTTTCCCAACCTGCTTTTTCTAGTGAATTAATTGCTTTTTTATTATCAAAACTAGTATTTGCAATAAAATATTCTATATTTGGATAAATTTGCCCCAATTCATTAACAATTGTATTAATACTAGTACTACCAATTCCTTTACATCTATATTCAGGTAATAGTGCTATGTGAATAGCTAAAGTATTACCTATAAATTTATTTAAAGTAAATAAACCAACTAATTGATTATTAAAAAACACCCCGAGTGTATTTTTTGAATCATAAAAATAAACAAATTGTTTTTCTATATCATTATTCAAAATAGCAGAAATTTTAAAAAATGTCTCTGCATTAATAGAATGTAAAAAAATATTTTTCATATTATTTCCCCCTTTTATAATTATAACACAAATTTATTATTGTGATTAATTTTATTATACATTAAAATTTTATAAATAAATGGAAGAACTTATTTAATAAAATAACTTAAAAATATTGAAATAAAAAATATCTTAAAAAGTTCTTTAATATTTCATTTAAATGCAAAAAAAGTGCTATTATTTTTACATCTTTTTTGTTATAATATAATGTAGGGTGTTAGCATGAGAAATATATACGATTATACATTAGAAGATTTAGAAAGCTATTTTTTATCAAATGGTGAAAAAAAGTTTAAAGCAGTTCAGGTATTTGATTGGCTTTATAAAAAAAGAGTTACATCATTTGATGAAATGAGTAATATAAAAAAAGATGTAATAGAAAAGTTGAAACAAGATTTTACTATGAACACTATAAAAATAGTAGAGAGGCAAGAAGATATTGATGTAGTTAAATATTTATTCGAACTTGAAGATTCTATGAAAGTAGAAGGAGTACTTATGAAACATGACTATGGAAATAGTTTATGTGTTTCTACTGAAGTAGGATGTAATATGGGATGTGCTTTTTGTGAAAGTGGAAGACTTAAGAAAAAAAGAAACTTAAGTGCTGGCGAAATGGTAATGCAAATACTAGCAATAGAAAAAGATTTATCCATTAGAATATCTCATGTTGTTTTAATGGGAATAGGAGAACCTTTTGATAACTATGAGAATGTAATAAATTTCATTCATATTATAAATAGTGGAAAAGGTATAGATATTGGAGCTAGACACATAACTGTATCAACATGTGGTATTATTCCTAAAATAAAAGAATTTATAAAAGATGGTAATCAAGTAAATCTTGCTATATCACTTCATGCATCAAATAATAAACTTAGAAATGAACTAATGCCTATTAATAAAGTATATCCATTAGAAGATTTGATGGAAATATTAAAAGAATATGAAAAAGAAACTAATAGAAGAATAACTTTTGAATATATACTATTAGATGGTATTAATGATAAAGAAGAAAATGCTATAGAATTATCTAAATTAGTAAAAGGACTTAATTGTTATATTAATTTAATACCTTATAACGAAACAAGTCATATAAAATATAAAAAGAGTAGTAAAGAACAGATACTAAAATTTTATGATACTTTAAAAAAGAATAAAGTAGGAGTAACAATAAGACGTGAATTTGGAAGTAAAGTAATGGCTGCATGTGGTCAGCTAAGAGCTAATTATGAGGAGGGAAAATAATGGATTATTTTTATTTAACAGATCCCGGTAAAGTAAGAGATCATAATGAAGATAGTGTAATTATAAGTGAAAATTTATCCGGAGAAATATTTATGGCAGTAGCCGATGGAATGGGTGGACATAAAGCAGGTGAAGTAGCATCTTCAATTGCAATATCCCATATAGGTACTCGTTTTAGAGAAATGAGTAGTGTAGGTAATAAAGAAGATGCGATAAGCTGGCTAAAAGAAGCAGTTAGTGAAGCAAATAACTTAATTTATAAATATACAGAAGAACATCCAGAAAGTTCTGGTATGGGAACTACAATTGTAATATCACTTTTAACAAAAGATTTCTTACTTTTTGGAAATATTGGTGATTCATCAGGTTTTGTTATTAAAAAAGGAAAATTACATAAAGTAACAACAGATCATACTTTAGTAAACTTACTTGTAAAATCAGGTGAACTTACAGAAGAAGAAGCTAAAGATCATCCAAGAAAAAATGTATTAATGAAAGCACTTGGTGCTATGAGTGCAGTAGAAATGGACGTATTTGATGTAGAAACTGATGTTGATGGAATACTTTTATGTAGTGATGGTCTTACTAATATGCTTGAAAATGAGCAAATAGAAAAAGTATTACACGAAAGTTTAACAGTAGAAGAAAAAATTAGAAAATTAATATATAAGGCAAACAATAGAGGCGGAAATGATAACATTTCAGTAGCCTTACTTATGAAGGAGGCTATAAAATGATAGTAAAGGGGCAAAAAATAAATGACAGATACCAAATACTTAGAATGATTGGGGAAGGTGGAATGGCAAATGTTTACCTAGCACATGACCTTATTCTAGATAGAGATGTAGCTGTCAAGGTATTACGTGGTGACCTAGCTGGCGACGAAAAATTTGTAAGAAGATTCCAAAGAGAGGCAATTTCAGCAAGTAGTTTATCTCATCCTAATATAGTAGAAATGTATGATGTAGGAGAAGATGATGGCTCATATTTTATTGTTATGGAATATGTTGATGGAAAAACACTTAAAAGCTTAATAAAAAGAAGAGGAGCACTTACTTTATCAGAAGTAGTAGATATAATGAAACAGCTTACATCTGCAATTGCATGTGCACATGATTCTTATATAATACATAGAGATATCAAACCACAAAATGTATTGATACTTGAAGATGGAACTGTTAAAATAACTGATTTTGGTATTGCAATGGCACTTAATAGTAATGAACTTACACAAACAAATTCAGTCATGGGCTCAGTTCACTATCTTCCACCAGAACAAGCTAATGGTAGTGGTTCTACTGTAAAAAGTGATATTTATTCACTTGGAATACTAATGTTTGAACTATTAACTGGTAATATTCCATTTAAAGGAGAGAATGCTGTTGAAATAGCAATCAAACAAATGAAAGAACCAATACCAAGTGTATGTAAAATTAATTCTGAAATACCACAAAGTATAGAAAATATTATTTTAAAAGCATGCGCTAAAAATCCTAAAAATAGATATGATACAGTAAATGAGATGAGAGACGACTTAATAGTTGCTTTAAACGAAGATCATCTTCATGATAAAAGAGTGGTTTATGAATATCCAGAACATGATTTAGAAGAAACTAAAGTTATGAGTCCTATTAAATCTCTAAAAAATAAAGAGAAGCAAACAGAAGATGATAAAAAAACTAATAAACAACTTATGATAGCTGGTATAATAGCTACCTCATTAATATTAATATCATTACTAGTTTTCTTTGTAATACCAAAAATTAGAAATGGAAAAACAGTAAAAGTTCCAGATGTATCTAATATGAGTATACAGCAGGCAACATCATATTTAAAAGAAAAAGGTCTTAAAGTAAATGATGAAGTAGAAAAAAAATACGATGATAATGTAGATAAAGATAAAGTAATAGGAACAGATCCAGAAAAAGGTAAAAGTATTAAGAAAAATGCAGAAGTTACTTTAATTGTATCTAAAGGAACTGATAAATTTGAAGTAGAAGATTATACTGGAGAAAATGCGGAAGCTACTAAAAAAGTTCTTGAGAAAAAGGGATTAGTAGTAGTTATCGAAACAAAAAAAGTAGATGATTTAGAAAGTGTTAAGGAAGGTGTTGTAATATCACAAAATCCTAAAAAAGGTACTAAAATAGATAAAGATGAAATAATAACTTTATATGTACCAGAGTTTTATGTAGTATATCCAAATTTTGTAGCAGCAAAATGGAAAGAAGCAGATGCAAGAGACTTCTGTGACAAAAACGGAATAGCACTTACAATTACTTATGAAGAAACAAATTCTGCAGAAGAAGGAACTGTAATAAGGCAAAATAGAACAGCAGGCGTTAGAGTTTATGAAGGAGCAACACTTCAGTTAGTAATTGCTAAAAAGCCAGCACCAACACCAACTCCAACACCTAAACCAAGTGCTAGCCCAACACCAAGTCCATCTCCAAGTCCAACACCAAGTGATAAACCAAATGCATAATATGACTGGAAGAATTATAAAACAAATAAGTAATGATTATACTGTTCTTTCAGATAATAGGTTATATACTTGTAAAGCAAGAGGAAAATTTAGAAATATGAGTATAACTCCTCTTGTTGGTGATATAGTAAATTTTGATAGTGATAATTTATATATATTAGAGGTCTTGCCAAGAAAAAACTTCTTAGTGAGACCTCCTATTTCTAATGTAGATACTGCACTAATAATTACAAGTACTAAAGATCCTGATTTTAGTACAAATTTACTTGATAAATTATTAGTAGTTATTGAGTATAATAATATTATTCCAGTAATTATTTTTACTAAATTAGATTTATTAGATGAAACAGAACTTCATGAAATAAATAATTATATAAATTATTATAAAAAAATAGGTTATGAAGTATATAAAAATACTGAAATTGATAATATAAAATCATTATTTAAAGAAAAAGTATGTGTTTTTACAGGACAAAGTGGAGCAGGAAAATCAACTCTTTTAAATAAATTAGATATAAACTTAAATATAAAAACAGGTGAAATATCAAAAGCATTAGGTAGAGGAAAACATACTACTAGACATACTGAATTAATAAATATAAATGGAGGTTTAGTAGCAGATACACCAGGTTTTTCATCACTTTCATTTGATAAAATGACTAAACTTGATATTAGAGATAATTTTAAAGATTTTAATCTTTATAGAGATATGTGCAAATATAAAGATTGTCTTCATGATAAAGAAGATAACTGTATAATTAAAGATAAAGTAAATAGTAACGAAATCCTTAAAAGTAGATATGAAAACTATATAAAATTTATTCATAATGAGAAGTAGGTGATATAATGTTAAAAAGTATAAAATCAAATGATAATATTTTAATTTCTACATCTATATTAAATATAAGTAATGATATAGAAAAAATAAATGAAATAGATAAGACAAGTACTGATTATATTCACTTAGATATTATGGATGGAAAATTTGTAGCAAATAAATGTGAATATATAAATAAAATTGATTTTAATAAAAAAGTAGATATTCATCTAATGGTAGAAGATGTAGTAGGGTACGTACATAAATATAAAGACTATAAACCAGAATTTATTACATTTCATTATGAAAGCAATGAAACTAAAATATGGGATTTAATTAAATACATATCTAATTATAGCAAAGTAGGTATTGCTATTAACCCTAGTACCGATGTAGATACTTTAATTCCATATTTAGATGATATTGATTTAGTTTTAGTTATGAGTGTTAAAGCTGGTATGGGTGGTCAAAAGTTTATTGATATAAGTGATAAAATAAACAAACTTATTACACTCAGAAAAGAAAATAATTATGCTTTTCAAATAGAAGTAGATGGTGGAATTAATATAGATACTGTAAATAAGTGTAAAAATGCTGACATATTAGTAGTAGGGTCATATATTACAAATTCAGATAATTATGAAAGACAAATATTAAATATAAAAAATATTTTAAAAAAGTAGCACATTTGTTGCAACTTTTTTTGACTTTTGTGATATACTATTGTAGGTAGCGTTGAGGTGAAGAAATGAAACAAGTAAATAATGATAAATTATATATGGAAATAATAACACCAATACTTGAAAATGAAGATTTTAATAAGTTAAAAAATATAGAACATCATGGTGTAACTAGATTTGATCATTCTATGAAAGTATCATATTATTCTTATAAATTATCTAAAGCTTTAAAATTAGACTATACAGAGGTAGCTCGTGCAGGCCTTTTACATGATTTCTTTTTAAGTAGTGAAGATAGGAGTGCCAAAGATAGATTTATATCAACATTTACACATCCTAAAAAAGCTGTTAATCAAACAAAGAAATATTTTGAATTATCAGAAAAAGAGGAAAATATAATCCATTCACATATGTTTCCTTTATATTGTTCTTTACCTAAATATGCAGAGAGTTGGGTAGTTAGTTTAGTTGATAAAGTAGTAGGTAGCTATGAATTTAGTAAAAAATTTGGTTATAAAATAGGCTATATTTTTAATATATATGCAATTGTGTTTTTAAATTTTATTAAGTAAGATAGATATATCTTATTTTTTTTGTTATAATTTTAATGGTGATAATATGAGAAAAATATATGAATATGAGATGGATTTAAAAGTACTTAATTTAGGCGCTATAATATTAATGATTCCACTAATGTTCCTTCACATTTTAAAATTTAAAGAGTTTAATGTAAGTATTTATTTTTTGATATATGCTGTATTATATTTAATGCTTCATGAATTTTTTCATGGGATTGGATTTTATATCTTAAGAAAAGTTAATCATAAGAGTATAAATTATGGAATAGAACTTGAAAAGGGAATATTTTACTGCACTTGTAAAGAAGAAATAAATAAATTAAATATATTAGTATCACTTATGTTTCCTTGTTTTTTTCTAGGTTTTGTAACTTTAATAATTGCTTTTTTTATTAATAATCAAATGTTATCATTACTTTCTATTATGAATATATCAGGGTCTATTGGTGATATTTTAATGTTTATAATGATTATAAAATTACCAAACGATATAAAATATATTGATTTAGATTTAACAACAGGTTTTTACTTAATTTCTAAAGAAAAACTTCCTAGTAAAAGTTTTGGATTTAGTTTAAAAAAAGTTAAAGATTATAATGGAGAAGTAGCTAGTACTAATAAAAAAATAACTATAACTAAAGTATCTAAAATAATTTTATCTTTTATATTCATATTATTTTTGTTAAGTTTTGTGTTATAATAAAAAATCACAAGGTGATTTTATGGAAGAAAAATTTTTAGAAGAGGTAAATAAACTACTAAAAGAAAATTAAGAACTATTTACACAAAATAAAAAAAATATTAACAAGAACATTATCTATTTTATATTGTCAGAGATTTCTTTTTTACCTTTTTATAATATAAATCTTTTATTAGTGTTTATATCTATTTTATCAAGTTTTATATATAATTTGAAAAAGATAAATGATTTGATAGAGGAAAATATAGAGTTAGAAATTTATATTAAATATAAAAAATATATTGAAGAAACTTATTATTATAAAGAAGTTCTAAAAGAATATAAAGAACTTATTTTAAGACTTACTGATTTATTTGATAAGAATAAAATTAATTCTTTAGTTGATATTCAAAGTTCATTCGTATTTATGCAAAAAAATGGTTATTTATCAAAAGAACATATTTGGAAGTATAAAAATTTAATAAATAAGATGTATTTAAAAAATGATGGTATCTCTATTATTAATGGAGGTGGAGTTTGTAGAGATTTATCACATATGCTGAATGATTTATTAAAGAATATGGATTTTTATACGATACCTACAATCATTAGAATTGATGGAGGAGAAGCTTCTGAAAGATTGCATAGTTTTTATAGTATTGAAACTTTATGTCAAATCTTAAATATTGATATAGATCGCTTATCACCTTCAATAAAAAAAATCGATGATTCTTTTTATTCTGAAATTGATGAAAATGAAATAGAAGAAAATATAAAAAATATTTTTAATCATGTGGTAGTAAGTACAGAATATAATGGAAAAGTATATCATTTTGATCCGACTAATCATTTGTATTTTAAAAGCTACGACGAAGAACATTTATCATTTTATGATGAAGATACAATCTTAAAAGTTGGTTTTAGAGAATATGCTGAAGAAAATAAACATTTACTTAGTTTACCAAATCCTAATAAGGAGGAGATTTATAGTTTATATAATGAATATTATGTAAAAAATCTATTAGAAAGAGAAAGAATATATCAAAAGTTTTATGAGGATAATAAAGAAAGCTATAAAAGAATAAATGAAAAGGTTAAAATAATTAATAAATATTGGTAAATTAAAAACTCGGATTTTCCGAGTTTTATTCATAAAACCAGTAATTACTGTATGTATATTTAAACACTCTATATGCATATTTTTCTGCATCGTATGTATACTCACGAATTAGTTTATTATTTTCATCATACTCGGCATATACGTGACTTTTACCTGAGCTTGTTATAGTGTGATCACCTACGTACTGAATACTACTAACAATACTTGAATAAGGAAGGTTAATAGATTCAACTAATTCATATGTGTTATTATTTTCATTTACTAAATATTTATAATACATGGATTTTTCTCCTTCGTCATATGTACCTGCACCAGGATAATTACTCCAATCAAAATTAGGTCTTGTAGCAGCAATTTTATAATTGTTATTAAACATTGATAGGTAATAAGTACCATCTTCCATACCTTCATCTTTTGTATATGTTATAGTGTGTTGTCCAGCTTGTGATACAAAATCACCTTTTTTAGTAAGAAGTTTATTTTCTAAACTAGTTCCTTCCCAAACTGATGGATCAGATATAATATAATTTAGTTCTTGCATACCATATAAATCATCAATTTTAATAATTGTACTAAGTTCTCTAGAACTTAAATATAATGAGTTATCGTTTAATGAAATACTATTTATATGAATCCAATCAAGTTCATCTCCACCATAACTATTTTTACCGTTTTCAGGCATTTCAGCATTTTCTAAAGCTTCACTAAAATAATCTTTCATATCAAGTAGTTTAGAAACTTCTTTAGTATCTAAATCAACTGAAATTACTATATCTTCCATAGTATCACTACCATTTTGGTTAACTAGTACTAGCAAATTATTATTATTTTCATCATATATATAATCATGGTGCATTGTATATCCATCTAGTACATACTTATCTACAACATGACCTAATCTATCAACTGCTACTATTGTATCTTTATCATTTGAATAAAGCATATTTCCATCTATAAATAAAATTCTATCAGCTCTATAATCATCTAATACAATTTCACTTCTTATATATCCATCGTTATCAAACATATATATATTAGCATTAAAGTTTTTATCATGACCTAAAACAGTAAATAAACCATTTTCTAATTGTTCTTCGCTTTCTCCATTTTTGTTTGTAATTTGAAAGTCATTTTTTCTATTTAAACTTGGACAGTTTACAGTTATTCCATTTGTTTCAGTTTCTCCATTTTCATAGGTTAGTGTAAGTGTTATTTTATTTTCTTTATTAGGAACTAATCCAACTATTTGATATTTATGATTTTTTGTTAAGTTATCTTTTTCACCATTATATAAGATTCTTTCAAAAGTACTAGTACCCTCGGCTTCAATTTTATATGTAAGAGACGCATTTTCACTTGTTGTGAAATAAATATTTAATGATAGTGTATTTGTCCCATATGGATTATAAATTAATAATGGGGAATAAAACGAATATGAGTTCATTTCTAATAAAGAATTAATTTTTTTATCTATTTTACTTTGGTATTTTTCGTCATATATAGAATTATAATTTGTTGATACTTTTAGAATATTATCTCCTATATCTGATTTTAAAATACTTACATATTTTTTATTTTTATAAAATATTATAAGTAAAACAGACACTAAAATAATTAAAAACAATATTCCAATTACTTTTAAAAACTTTTTATTTTTCATATTATCTCCCTTTCTATTAGTAGGATAAATCAAAAATATGAAAATAATGTGAAATAAATAAAAAATTAATGTGTTTTTTACTATGCTTATATTATAGAAACTAATTTATTTAAAGCATATTATAAATTGGAGAGATAAAATGGATGAAGAAGTAATTGAAGAAGTAAAAAGTAACTGCTCAGATAATAGTTGTTTATGTGAAGTAATTGACTGTTTAATTTCTTCATGTAAAGTAGGTCCAACAGGACCAACCGGCCCAACAGGACCACAAGGTCCATGTGGATGTACAGGATGTACAGGAGCAACTGGTGATACTGGCGCAACGGGTGCGACAGGACCTCAAGGAAGAACTGGTGATACTGGTGCAACAGGTGCAACCGGAGCAACAGGTCCACAAGGCCCAAAAGGTGACCCAGGAAATAATGGAGCAACAGGTGCAACTGGAGCAACAGGTCCACAAGGTCCAAAAGGAGATCCAGGAAATAATGGAGCAACAGGTGCAACCGGAGCAACAGGTCCACAAGGCCCAAAAGGTGACCCAGGAAATAATGGAGCAACAGGTGCAACC
>CALVXR010000068.1 GCA_944371445.1 uncultured Bacilli bacterium | reverse complement strand
CTTCTTTCGTCAATTAGATTGTATCACAATATGCGTTAGATTATAGTAATCTTTCGCTTTTTTTTATTTTATTATCAAAATAAAAAAAGACTGTATGAAATTATTTCATTTCATTACAGCCCCTTTTTATTTACAAATTTTATAAAAAAAATTAACCAAAAAACTTTTTATTATTTTGATTTATTGATATAATGTAAGATAGGTGATACTATGAATAAGACAAAGATAATTACGACAGTAGGTCCTGCAAGTGAAAAAAAAGAGATATTAAAAAATTTAATATTAGCTGGAACCAATGTATTTAGATTTAATCTTTCACATGCAAGTTATGAATTTTGTGAAAAAATAATAGCTATTATAAGAGAACTTAATAAAGAGTTAAATACAAATGTAGGAATAATGTTAGATACTAATGGACCAAATGTAAGAATAGGAAAATTAATTAATGATAAAGCAGTTCTTACAAAAGGTACAAGAATACGTATTTATATGGATGCTATTATTGGGGATGAAACAAAATTTTCTGTAAATTATCCTAAATTAATAGATGATGTTAAATATGGAACTGAAATTTTATTAAATGACGGTTTTATAAAATTAGAAGTAGTTGATAAAGAATTAAATTATATTTTATGTGAAGTCATAACTGGTGGAACTATAGAATCAAATCAAAGTTTAAATGTTCCAAATGTAAAAGTAAATATACCATTTTTAAGTACAAAAGATAAAGATGATATATTATTTGCTCATAAAGTTGATGCAGATTTTTTAGCACTTTCTTTTGTATCATCATCAGAAGATGTTTTAATGGTTAATGACTTATTAATTGAACTTGGTAATGATCAAATATCAATTATATCTAAAATTGAAAGAAGTAGTGCAATTGAAGAAATAGATGATATTATTAGAGTTTCTGATGGTATTATGGTAGCACGTGGAGATTTAGGTGTAGAAATTCCAATGGAAAGAATTCCAAGTGTTCAAAAAAGTATAATAAATAAATGTCACATAGAAGGAAAGGTAAGTGTAGTAGCAACAGAATTTTTATCATCTATGGAAACTGAAGTAAGACCATCTAGGGCAGAAGTTTCTGATGTCGCTAATGCAGTAATTGATGGAACAGACGCTGTAATGCTTGCTGGAGAAACAACTATTGGAAAATATCCTGTTGAAACAGTTGAAATGATGAACAAAATAATAAAAACTGCTGAAGAAGATATTAATTATTTTGAACTATTAGATAAAGCTATGAGAAGTGAAAAACAAGATGTTACAGGATCTTTAGTTTATAGTGTTACTGAGTGTGCCAATAGACTTAAGTGTAAAGCAATTGTAACTCCAACAATAAGTGGTTATACTGCAAGAAAAATGAGTAGGTTTAGACCAAGCTGTCCTATACTTGCGCTTACTCCAAATGATTCTGTAGCGAGAACTCTTTCACTTAATTATGGCGTTTACACAGTAATCAATAAAAAAATAAAAAATTTTGATAAAATGTTAGAAGAATCTAAAGATTCAGCACGTACTATTTTATCTTTAAGTGAAAAAGACAAAATAATAATTACTGGAGGATATCCATTTGAAGAAGTAAAACATACTAACTTTATGAAAATAGATGAAATTTAGTAAAAGAATAAGGGTGATATAATGTATAGATTAGGTAGTCAGTTTGAATTTAATTATGAGGATGCTAAAGCAAATGAAAAAGCAATCTTTAAAGGAAAAAAATATAGAATTACGGTTTTAACAGAAAGGCTTGTTAGATTAGAATATAGTGAAGATGGTATTTTTGAAGATAGACCGACTGAACTAGTTATAAATAGGAATTTTGACGTTCCTAATTTTACAGTTAGAGAAGATAATACTCTATTAGAAATAACGACAAGCTACTTTAAACTTTTGTATGTAAAAGAAACTAATTTTCATGGGACAAAAATGAATGCTATGAGTAATTTAAAAATAGAACTTTTAAATACTGATAGAGTTTGGTATATGGGACATAACGAAGCTAGAACTTATGTAACACCTAATTTAAATTTAATGGAAGAAAATGGTAAAGTTAGCTATAAAAAAAGTTTATATTCATTAGAAGGTTTTGTTAGTATTGATGATTCAAATAGTTTAGTTATAGAAGAAGGCGGCTTTGTAACTACAAAATCTAATAAACAAATAGATACATATGTATTTTTATACAATAAAAATTTTGATTTGTGTTTAAAAGATTATTATAAATTAACTGGTAACCCAGCACTTCTTCCTAGATATGCTTTAGGAAACTGGTGGAATAGAAATATTACCTATAAAGATGAAACTATAGAAAAACTTACAAATGCCTTCGAAAAACAAAAAATACCATTTTCAATAATTCTTTTAAATCATGATTGGCATATGAGAGAGTATCAAAAGCAAAAAGATTTAGAAACAGGGTTTACTTTTAATAGATATTATTTTTCAAATCCAAAGAATCTTGTAGACAGATTACACGCAAAAGGTATTAGACTAGGTCTTACTGTAAATCCTTTTGATGGATTATATCCTTATGAAACATATTATTCAAAAGCAAAAGAATATTTACAAACTGATAAAAATGGTATAATTCCTTTTGATGTATTAAATCCAAAATGTTTAGATGTTTATTTTAAATTGATGATTCATCCACTTGATAATTTAGGAATTGACTTTTATTTTATAGATGCCGATAATAAGAAAAATATAAAAGAACTTTGGTTACTTAGTCATTATCATTTTTATGATATGATGAGAGATTATAAAAGAAGACCTATGGTTTTGTGCAGACATACTAACATTGCTGCACATCGTTATCCAGCTATTTATTCTGGTAAAACAATTGTTAGTTGGGATACTTTAAAACAAATACCATTTCATAATAGTGCTGCTTCTAATATGGGAGTTAGCTTTTGGTCTCATGATATAGGTGGTTACTATAAAGGAACTGAAGATAATGAACTTTATACAAGATTTGTCCAATTAGGAACTTTTAGTCCTATTCTAAAATTTGGTTCTGAAAAAGGAAGATATTATAAAAGAGAACCTTGGAAATGGGGAGTAAAAACATATGAAATAGTAAAAGATTATTTAGCTTTAAGACATAGACTTATTCCTTATATTTATACAGAAGCTTATAAATATCATAGTGAAGGAACTCCGCTTATTTTACCTATTTATTATGAAGTTCCAGAACTTTATGATGATGATTTATATAAAAATGAATATTATTTTGGATCACAGTTTTTTATATCTCCAATACTTGCAAAAAAAGATTATATTATGGATAGAGTTATTCAAAGACTTTTTATTCCAAAAGGGACTTGGTATGATTTTGTAACTGGAAAAAAATTTCCAGGTGGAAAAAGATATGTTGCTTTCTTTAAAGATAATGAATATCCTGTGTTTGCTAAAGAGGGTGCTATAATTCCTTTAGGTGATAATGAAAATATAAATGATACTACTCCTCCTAATAATTTAGAGGTTCAAATATTTCCTGGAAAAAGTAATAACTATATATTATACGAAGATGATGGGTTGTCAGACTTGTATAAAAAAGGCTATTTTTTAAAAACAAGTATTGATTATAATTATATGCCAAATAATTATACTGTTATTTTAAGAGCAATCGAAGGAAAAAGTGGGATAGTTCCTGAGAAGAGAAATTATACTTTTAATTTTAGAAATACAAAAAAATCTGAAGAAGTTAGTGTTCATTTTAATGATGAAAGTATTCCTTTTGAAATTAAAACCGATGGCCAAGATTTTATTGTTAAAGTAAAAGATGTACCAACAATTGGTCAGCTTACAGTAAATTGTAAAGGTAAGGATATTGAGATAGATGCTGTTCGTATTATTAATGAAGAAATAGGAGAAATTTTATCAGATTTACAAATTGAAACAGAACTAAAAGAAAAAATTGATGAAGTTTTCTTTAGTGATTTGCCTATTAATAAAAAAAGAATTGCTATTAGAAAACTATCTCGTAAGGGGTTAGAACCAAAATTTGTTAAATTATTCTTGAAATTACTTGAATATATTGGTTCTATGTAATATAATATATGTTATATTTAAGGCGATGAAGAAGAGTAGTAATAACATTTAATAGTAAAGAGAGAAAATGGTTGGTGAAAATTTTCCTATTTGAGTTATGAACTTACTTTGGAGCTCTATTATAGCGTTACTTTGTGTTAAAAAGATAAGTGCATAAAGTATTATGAAATAAGGTGGTACCGCGGAATTATTCGTCCTTATACATAATACTTTTTTATGCTTAAAAGGAGGAAGTATGGAAGAATTAATTTTATTTTGTTTAACTTTTTTACTTATATATCTTATATATTTTATATTCGTTATAAAAAGAAAAAATGCTTTAGAAAACATTTCTAAAACAACAGAAGTTATGTATTTAAAAAAAAGATATAAATTAAAAAAGATTAAATTATCAAATAAGAAATTAGCTAATATAATCGCACTTTCTAATTCATTTATAATATCATTTACAGTATTTATTGTAAGTATTATTTCAAATTTGATACTTAAAATTTTAATAGCTATGATAATAATGATACCATTTATTTTAATAGTATATCATTTTATAGGTTTATATTTAAAAAAGAAGGAGAATGATTAATATGTATAATTTTAAAGAAGCAGAAACAAAATGGAAAAAATATTGGGAAGAAAATAAAACATTTAAAACTGATACTTGGGATTTTAGTAAACCAAAATTTTATGCACTTGATATGTTTCCATATCCATCAGGAGTAGGACTTCATGCAGGGCACGTAGAAGGTTATACTGCAACAGATATAGTATCACGTATGAAAAGAATGCAAGGATATAACGTACTTCATCCAATGGGATGGGATGCTTTTGGACTTCCAGCAGAACAATATGCTATTAAAACAGGAAATCACCCAGATGGTTTTACAGAAAAAAATATAGAGACATTTATAAAGCAACTTAAAAATCTAGGTCTTTCATATGACTGGGATAGAGAAATATCTACATCAGATCCAAAGTATTATAAATGGACACAATGGATATTTAAACGATTATTTGAAGATGGATATGCTAAATACGTTGATATGCCTGTAAACTGGTGTGAAGAACTTGGAACAGTACTTGCTAATGATGAAGTAATAGATGGTAAAAGTGAACGTGGGGGATATCCTGTAGTTCGTAAAAATATGAAACAGTGGGTAATTGATATTCCTAAATATGCTGAAAAGCTATTAGACGGTTTAAATGATTTAGACTGGCCAGAATCTACTAAAGAAATGCAAAGAAACTGGATTGGTAAATCAGTAGGTGCTTTAGTTGATTTTAAAGTAGATAATACTGATTATAGTTTTACAGTTTTTACAACTAGATGTGATACTTTATTTGGAGCAACTTACTGTGTACTTGCACCAGAACATGAATTAGTATCAAAAATAACAACTGAAGATAGAAAAGAAGAAGTAGACGCTTACATTAAAAAATGTGCTAGTAAATCAGAACTTGAAAGAACTGAACTTAATAAAGAAAAAACAGGTGTATTTACTGGTAGTTATGCTATAAACCCTGTAAATGGTAAAAAAATACCAATTTGGATAGCAGATTATGTACTAGTTACTTATGGTGAAGGAGCTATTATGGCGGTTCCAGCTCATGATGAAAGAGACTATGAATTTGCTAAAAAATATGGTATTGAAATTATAGAAGTTCTAAAAGGTGGAAATATAGATAAAGAAGCTTATACAGAAGATGGAGTTCATATTAATTCTGGATTCTTAGATGGGCTTAATAAAGAAGATGCTATTAATAAAATGTTAGAATTCTTAGAAGAAAATAAAATAGGTAAGAAAAAAACAAATTATAGATTAAGAGAATGGATATTTGCTCGTCAAAGATACTGGGGGGAACCAATTCCAATTTTACATTTTGAAAATGGTGATATAAAAGCTCTTGATGATAATTTACTTCCACTTGTATTACCTGTTCTTGAAGATTATAGTCCATCTAAAACAGGAGCATCTCCACTTTCAAGAAAAACTGATTGGGTAAATGTTGTAGTAGATGGTAAAAAAGCAAAAAGAGAAACATCTACTATGCCAGGATCTGCTGGTTCAAGTTGGTATTTTTTAAGATATATTGATCCTGATAACGATAATGAACTTGCGAATAAAGAGTTACTTAAACACTGGATGCCAGTTGATTTATATTTAGGTGGCCCAGAACATGCAGTAGGTCATTTACTATATTCTAGAATGTGGAATAATTATTTATATGATAAAGGTATAGTACCTGTTAAAGAACCATTTAAAAAATTAGTTCACCAAGGTATGATATTAGGTGAAAATGGTATTAAAATGGGTAAAAGATATCCAGAGTTTGCTATTAATCCTAATGATATAGTAGATGAATATGGTGCAGATACATTAAGACTTTATGAAATGTTTATGGGACCTATTGAGGCAGATAAACCATGGAGTAAAACAGGTGTAGATGGCGCAAAAAGATTTTTAGATAGAGTTTATAGATTATTTGAAGATGGTAAAGTTAAAGATATAGAAAATAAAAATTTAGAAAAAATTTATCATCAAACAATAAAAAAAGTAACAGAAGATTTTGAAACACTTAATTTTAATACAGCTATTAGTAAAATGATGATATTTATAAATGCAGTATATAAAGAAGAAGTGTTACCACTTAAATTTGCAGAAGGATTTATAAAACTACTTAATCCAATCTGCCCATTTATGACTGAAGAGTTATGGAGCTTTTTAGGACATAATAATACTATTTCATATGAACCTTGGCCTATTTATGATGAAGAAAAAACTAAAGAAGATAGTTTTGACTTAATTGTACAAGTAAATGGCAAAGTAAGAGGAAAAATAGAAGTAGATTCTAATATAAGTAAAGAAGAAATGGAAACAATGGCTAAAGAAATACCAAATGTACAAAATTATATAGAAGGTAAAGAAATAGTAAAAGTAATAGTAGTTCCTAAAAAACTTGTAAATATTGTTGTAAAATAAATATGTAAAAAATCAGGAAATATAGAAAAGTTTTCTGATTTTTTCATAATTTAAAGGTTAATAAAAAAATATAGCGTATTATATTATTAGGAGGTATTTAAAATATGAATAATACGCTAGCACTTTTTGAAAAAAGATATTAGTAAAATGGAAAAATAATAAATAGTATTTTAATGTAATAGATGAAGTTTTAATATTATCATAATCAAATGATTTAGAACAATCTTGAAATGTAAGTAATAGAGAAAAAAACTAGAAAAACACAAATGTGCAATACAAAATGAAAATTATGTATTAAAACTAATAATTATGAAGAAAAATTTTCTAAAACATCCAATGATGAAAACTAGAATGGATAAAAATATATGATTTATTAAGAATTTCATAATTTGATAAAAATAAAGTTTTATTGGTAATAATTATAACTTTATGGCTTATTTTTAGATATATATAAGTATAATAATATAAGTTTTAATATATAATAAATATATACATATTAAAAAAAGAATTGACTTTTTATTAAATATGTTGTATTGTATATTTGTATTTAGATACAAATCAAGAAAATGTTAACCGCTCTTGGATGGTGCGGTATATAAGTTATTCCAAAAGAGAAATGTTAATCGCTCTCGGATGGTGCGAGTTATAAATTATTCCGAATGAAAATATTGAAAACTTTATCTTTTTAGATAGAGTTTTCTTTTACTTTATTTTAGAATGAAAAAAGGTGGTTTGTTTTATGGAAATCAAAACTGGATATATATATCATATAAAAGATTCTTTTTTTGAAGTTATAAATGATAAAGGTACTATGATAAACCATGAAAATGGTTCTACAAGACCAACATATTTTACAATAAAAGATGAAAATATTTTATGGTTTATTCCGTTAAGTAGTAAAATAGATAAATATAAAAAAATTATAGATAAGAAAGTAAAAAAATATGGAAGTTGTAAATCTATAATGATAGGTAAGATATCTAACAAATCATCTGTTATCTTATTACAAAATGCATTTCCAACTTTAGAAAAGTATATTGATCATCCTCATATTATAAATGGTAAACCATTAAAAGTAATTGATACTTTAAAAAGTGAAATATTATCAAATTTTAAATATTTATTATCATTAAAAAAACAAGGAATAAATTTATTTTTTACTGATATTGATAGAATAAAAGAAATGATGATTAAAGAATTAAATGGAAAAAAAGATTAAGTATTTATGTAAACAATTACATATTATATATACTTATTTTTTTCTATTTTTGATATAATTATAGTGGTGATGATATGTACGATGTAATTATAGTTGGTGCAGGTCCAGCAGGATTATTCGCATCTTATGAATTAATAACAAAAAACAAAAACTTAAAAATACTAGTTTTAGAAAAAGGAAGTTCTATTAGTAAAAGAGTATGCCCTATGAAAAAAACTGGTAAATGTGCTGGCTGCAATCCTTGCGCTATATTATCTGGTTATGGAGGTGCTGGTACATTTTCTGATGGTAAACTTAACTTTATAGCAAAATTAGGTAAAACAGATTTATATAAATATAAAAGCATCAGTGAAGCAAATAATTTAATAGATGATACAGAAGAAATATTTAATAAGTTTAATATGGATTCTAAAGTATATCCAACTAATATGGATGAAGCTTTGTTATTAAAAGAAAAAATAGCTAAAGTAGGAGCAGAACTTCTTATAATAAAACAAAAACATTTAGGTAGTGATAAACTTCCAGGATATATAGAAAACTTAACAAATTACCTAGAAGATAAAGGTGTTACTTTTATAGATAGAGCAAATGTAATAGATATAAACGAAATAAATAGTAATTATGAAGTAACTTATAAAAAAGAGAATAAAGAATATAAAGAAAAAACTAAATATGTTGTAGTAGCACCAGGTAGAACAGGTGCCAAATGGGTACAAGAACTTGCTGATAAATACAATATTCCTTATACATCACAAAGTATTGAAATAGGAGTTAGAGTTGAAGTTAGAAAAGAGATACTAAAAGAAATTACAAGTGTTATATATGATCCAACTATATTTATTAAAACAAATACTTACAATGATCAAATAAGAACATTCTGTACAAATCCAGGTGGTTTTGTAGCTAAAGAAAACTATAATGGATATATATGTGTAAATGGTCATTCTTTAAAAGATATAAAATCAAATAATTCTAACTTTGCTTTTATAACTAAAGTAAACTTAACTTATCCAGTTACAAATACTAGAGAATATGGAGAGAGCATTGCTAAAATAGCAAATACTCTAGGCGATTCTAAACCAATTATACAAATGCTTAGGGATTTAAAACAAGGTCGCAGATCTAATATGGAAAGGATTGAAAAAGGATTTATAGAACCAACTTTAAAAGATGTAGTAGCTGGTGATCTAGCACTCGCTCTTCCTCATAGAATTATAATAGATATATTAGAAGGACTTGAAACTTTAGATAAAATAATACCAGGTGTTAATAATGGAGAAACACTTTTATATGGTCCAGAAATAAAATTTTTTAGTAACGAAATAGATACAGATAATAATATGAAACTAAATAATCACAATATATATTTTATAGGTGATGGAGCTGGAAAAGCTGGTAATATAGTAGCTGCATCTGCTACTGGATTAATTGCTGCAAGAGATATTTTAAATAGAATTTAGGTGTAATATGGAAATAGATTTATATAAATACGAAAATGAACTTTACGAAAAAGGGATAAAATATATAGGTGGAGTAGATGAAGTTGGAAGGGGGCCTTTAATAGGTCCAGTAGTTACAGCCTGTGTAGTACTACCTAAAGACTTTGTTTTAGAAGGACTTAACGATTCTAAAAAGTTATCTGAAAAAAAGAGAAATATTTATTATGAATATATAAAAGAGCACGCTATAGCTTGTGAAGTAGATATGTGCTCTCCAGATGAAATAGATGAATTTAATATATATAAAGCAACACAAATAGCTATGAAAAGGGCTATTGATAAAGTAAGAGAAAAAGTAAATTTAGAACATGTTTTAATAGATGCTATGCCACTTGATTTAGATATAGATTCAACATCTATAATAAAAGGAGATGCTAAAAGTATTAGTATTGCAGCAGCATCTGTTATAGCAAAAGTAACAAGAGATAATATGATGTATGAACTAGATAAAAAATATCCACAGTATGGATTTGCATCTCATAAAGGATATCCAACTAAAAAACATATAGAAGCAATAAATAAATATGGACTTATCGATGGTTATAGAAAAACATATGGTCCTGTAAAAGAAATTATAGAAAAGGTGTAAAAATGAAAGATTTATTAATATCACATGTAAAAGATGTAGATGGAGTAAGTCCTGTTATTTTAATGAAACTCACAAATAGAGATTTTGAGTATAAACTACTTGATATATATGAGGTAGAAGATTATTTTAATGAACTTTTAAATACTGATTTAAGTATATATGATAATATTTATGTAGTTGATTTAACAGTACCAGAAGCTATATATGAAAAACTAGATAACTATAAAGATAAAGTAAAAGTATTTGATCATCATGAAAGTCATATGTATGCTAAAGATAAAGATTATGTTAATCTTGATATAAAAGAATGTGGAACAACTTTATTTTATAAATATATAGATAGTATATATAATATAGCAAATAAAAGCACAGATACTTATATAAATGCTGTTAAAGATTTAGATTTATGGACTTATAAAGAAAATAATAATGAATATGCTAAAACTATAAGTACTTTATTTATACTATATGGAAAAGAAATATATATAGATGAAATGTATAATCACTTAAAAAACAATGATTTAACTTTAACAGAATTTGAAGAAAAAATGATTAAACTTGAATATGATAGAGAAAAAAGTTATGTAGAACATAAAGTAGAAAGAATGTTTAAATTAAAATTACATAATTTAAAAGCAGGATTAGTATTTGCAGAAAAGTATAGAAATGAATTATCAGAATATATATTGGATAATTTTGATGTGGATTTTGCTATTATAGTAAATTCTGGTGGTGGTATATCACTTAGAAGTAGGGATGATATAGATGTTGAAAAAATAGCTAGAATTTATGGTGGAGGGGGTCATAAAAATGCTAGTGGTCTTCCTGTTACTATAGATATGCAAAAAGCATTTATTAAAATATTATTTGAAGGTTGTGAGTTAATTGAAGATAAGTAAAGTAGTAGTAGGCTATTTAGAAGAAAATTGCTATATATTAGAAAAAAGTAATAAAGTAATTATAATTGATCCTGGAGATGAAGCGGAAAAAATAATAAAAGAAATAGGTAATAAAGAAGTAGTTGCTATTTTAATTACTCATAACCATTTTGACCATATAGGTGCTTTAAATGATTTAAAAAGTAAATATAATGTAAAAATATATGATGGAAATAATTTAGAAGAAAAAGAATATAAAATAAATTATTTTATATTTGAAGTTATATTTACTAAAGGACATAGTGATGATTCAGTTACATATTATTTTAAAGACGAAAATGTTATGTTTGTAGGAGATTTTATTTTTAAAGATAGTATTGGTAGATGTGATTTAGAAACTGGTAATATAAATAAAATGAAAGAAAGTATAGAAAAAATAAAAAAATATCCTAATGTAATACTATATCCTGGACATGGAGTGGATACTACTTTAGATTATGAAAAAGAAAATAATATTTATTTTAAAAATATATTTTATATGTAAAGTTAATTAAATAATAATGCAGATAGTAAAATAGTTAGTAAAAATATTTTTAAAAATTATTTTACTTATAAACTGCATTTTTTTATGTATAAAAGTATTTAAAAAAAATAATACTTATAGTATAATATAAAATAAAGTAGGAGAATTAAATAATTTAAAAACAGTATCAGGATGGAAAGTGGAACCAAGATTAATTACAGCAGATGAAGTAGCAGAAATAACAGGAGCAAATTTAGATTCAACAATAAAATGGGATTCAACAAAGGCTTATGATGGTAGTCATAGTGCTAATCCAAATACAAATACATCATGGTTTTATTTTGACGGAAGTGGAACAACATATAGTGATACTTCTGGATGGCATAAGCAAGTAGCAAATTCTTCAAATAAATCAAAATATGCATGGCTTTATGATTATACAAATTCGTGTTTAGAACAAGGATGTAATATAGAGCAAGGAGAAAATTATGGATATTGGACAAGTACTGCTGTAGCTGGATCTTCTTCTGATGTGTGGCTTGTGCGCCACTTTAGCTTCCTGTACTATTTTGACGTGAGTGATGCGTATCGTGGGATACGCCCAGTTATAGAAGTCTTAAAATCTAATGTCTCATAACGGGCAGAATAATGAGAAATAAAGAAACAAGAAAAATGAAATAAAAAGAACGAAGAAGTAATAAAATGTGAAGAGCGTAAGCCCTTCGTAATAGGAAGGATCCGTCCTTCTGTTAATAGAAAAAAGATCAAAAGGTCTTTTTTTGTTAATGATAATATAAGAAAGAGAAAAATTTACATTTTGAATTTAGATAGAGTTTAGAACACCAATTTTTACTTATTTTTTTAAATATTATTTAATATGATTTATTCTAAAAAATGTGTCTAAAAACTTGATTTAAATCTACAACTTTATTATTTTATCTCATACAAAAATCCTTCCTTTGGTATATATATTACCATAGAAAGGATTTATCTTTACACAAATTTATTTATATACTTCTATTTTTATACATCAACTCTATTTATATTTTTAGTAGTTATTTCTTCTTTTGTTCCTTTTTTTCTAAAAATAATTTCATAATCACATAATTCTGCTATATTTTCTATAGTTTCAAAATTAGGATTAGAATAATTAGTTTCATAACCAGATAAAGTAGTTTGTGCAATATTAAGTAGATTAGCTAACTCTGTTTGATTATATCCCTTATTTGAACGTAAAACTTTAAGTAATTTTCCAATCATAAAACTCACCTCTTGTAAAATAATTATCACATTTTTATTGAAAAATTACTTATTTTATCGAAATTCTTGTTAAAAAATACTTAATTTATAAGAATTTTATCAACTAAACCATATTCTAAAGCTTCTTTAGAAGTTAAAAAATGATCTCTTTCAGTATCTTTTTCAATCTTATCTAATTTTTGATTAGTGTTTTTAGCAAGTATTTTATTTAATTTATCTCTAAGTGCTAATATTCTTTCAGCAGCTATCTTTATTTCAGTTGCCTGTCCTTCTGCACCACCTAAAGGCTGGTGAATCATAACTTCACTGTTTGGTAAAATAAACCTTTTGCCTTTTTTTCCACTGGAAAGTAAGAATGCAGCCATAGAAGCAGCCATACCTATGCAAATTGTAGAAACATCGCTTTTAACAAAATTCATAGTATCGTATATGGCCATTCCAGAAATTACACTACCACCAGGTGAATTTATATAAATACTAATATCATCATGATTAAGTGAATCTAAATATAACAGTTCTCCAACAATGATACTAGCTGTTTTATCATTTATCTCGTCACTTATTAAAATAATTCTATCTTTTAAAAGTCTTGAATATAAATCATAACTTCTTTCACTATTGTTAGTTTTTTCAATAACTGTTGGTATTAACATTTGATCATCTCCTATATTTATAATAGGTAAATAAATATGTAAATATTCAAAAAAAATGTGACAAAATAATAAATCTTTGATAAAATATAAATTGATAAGATAAAGAGGGGATAAAATGAAAGATACACTTACACTTATTTACAATAATAGAATTACTAAAGAAGTAGAAGAAAATACTAAAGTAATAGATGTAATACCAAGCTTTAAAAAATATTATAATTATGATATTTTAGCTGCTAGATTAGATAATGAAATTTTAGAACTAGGAGATAAAATAACTAAAAGTGGAAATATAACTTTTTATGATAGAAGTTCTAGAATAGGAAACGATATTTATTCAAGAAGTCTGCAGTTTATGTTAGTTTTAGCAGTAAAAAGAGTTTTAGGAAAAAACAGTGAAGTTGTAATAGAACACTCTATTGATAAAGGAATTTACTGTGAAATTTCTAAAGGTAAATTTGATAAACCAGTATTAAAAAAAATAGAAGAAGAAATGCATAATATTGTAGAAGAAGACTTAATTTTTACAAAACTTAGTGTATCTAGAATAGATGCGATAGACTTCTTTAAAAGAAAGAAAATGCTAGATAAAGCCAATGTATTAAAATATATAAGTAATACATATGTAAATCTTTATAGATTAGATAATATATATGACTATTTCTATGGAGAAATGGCTTTTAGTACAAAAGCAATAAATGATTTTAAATTAACATTTATTAAAGATAATGGTTTTGTACTTAGTTATCCGTCTCTATATAATCCAGAATGTACACTTGATTATAAACATCATAATATGGTATTTAATGCTTTCTTAGATTATACAAGATGGGGAAAAATAATAAATATTGAAAATGCTGCTGATATAAATAAAATTATATCAAAAGGTGAATATGAAAAACTAATCCATTTAGCAGAAGCTTATTATAATAATCAGTTAGCTCTTGCTGCTGAAAGAATCAATGAAAACAGAAAAAATATTAAAATGGTTTTAATAGCAGGACCATCTTCAGCAGGAAAAACTACAACATCTAAAAAACTTGAAGTATACCTAAGAAGTAAAGGAATAAATACATATGCTATTTCGGTAGATGATTATTTCTTAAATAGAAAAGATACTCCAAGACTTCCAAGTGGTGAACTTGATTTAGAATCACTTAGAGCAGTTGATGTAGAACTTTTCAATAAAGACTTAACTAAACTATTAGAAGGTGAAAAAGTATTAGTTCCTCAGTATAATTTTGTAAGTGGAGAAAGAGAATATAGGGATAAATGGATAGAACTTAAAAATGATGATATTATAATTATAGAAGGACTTCACTGTTTAAATGAGGATCTTACAATGTCTATTGAAAGAAGAAATAAATTTAAAATATATATAAGTCCTCTTACACAATTAAATATCGATAATCATAACAGGATACCAACAAGTGATACTAGAAAGCTTAGAAGAATTGTAAGAGATAATAAACATAGAGGATACAGTGCTAGTGAAACATTAAAACAGTGGGATAAAATAAGAGATGGGGAAGAAAGGTTTATTTTCCCATATCAAGATGATGCTGATATGGTTATAAATTCAGCACTAATTTATGAACTTGGTGTTTTAAAAACATATGTAGAACCTTTATTATTCTCAGTTGAAGAGAATGACGAAATGTATCCTGAAGCATTACGTTTAATTAATTTCCTTAGAAATTTACTTTCAATACCAAGTGATAATGTACCACTAGATTCTGTACTTAGAGAATTTATTGGTGGTAGTTGTTTTAAAGATTAAGAAAGGATGATAAAATGATAAAAGTAGCAATTAATGGTTTTGGTAGAATAGGTAGATTAGTATTTAGACTTATGGAAGATAATCCTAATTTTGAAGTAGTAGCTATTAACGATTTAACAGATGCAGAACAACTTGCATACTTACTTAAATATGATACTAATCATAGAAATTATAAAGTAGATGAAATAAGTTTTGATGAAGAAAACATTATAGTATCAGGTAGAAAAGTCAGAGTATATGCTGAACTTGATCCTAAAAATTTACCATGGGGAGAACTTGATATTGATGAAGTTTTTGAATGTACTGGTAAATTTACATCTAAAGAAAAAGCTATGGCACATATAGAAGCAGGTGCTAAAAAAGTTATAATTTCAGCTCCAGCTAAAGGAGATTTAAAAACAATCGTATATAATGTAAATCATAACATATTAGATGGTAGTGAAGAAGTTATTAGTGCAGCTTCATGTACAACTAACTGTCTAGCACCAACTGTTAATATAATAGAAAAATATATTGGAATTGTTAAAGGATATATGACAACAGTTCATGCCTATACAAATGATCAAGCAATGCTTGATGTAGCACATAAAAAAGGAATAAATGCTCGCCGTGGTAGAGCAGGAGCTGCTAACATTGTACCATCATCTACAGGTGCAGCAAGTGCTCTTGGACTTGTAATTCCATCACTTAATGGTAAATTAGATGGTGGAGCACTTAGAGTTCCAACACCTACAGGTTCAGTAGTAGATTTAACTTTAGAATTAAAAAGAAATACAAGTGTAGAAGAAATAAATAAATTATTTACAGATAATCAAAATGAAACAATTAAAATTACAATGGATCCAATTGTTTCTAGTGATATTATTGGTTCTAATTTAGGTGCTTTAGTAGATGGTCAACTTACTAAAATTTTAGAAGTAGATGGAAAACAATTAGTAAAAATTGTATCTTGGTATGATAATGAAATGAGTTATAGTACTCAAATGGTAAGAACTGCTTTATATATTGGAAGACTAATGGGAAAATAGATATAGTATTTATATCTTTTTTCTTGTAAAAAAAATAATTTTAGTATAAAATTATATTAGGTGATGATATGAAAAATAGGTATGGTTTTACACTTATAGAAATAATGGCAATAATTGCTTTATTAGCAGTTTTAACTTTAGTTACAGCTCCAACTATAATTAGATTATATAAATCAGATAGTAAAAAAGAATATGATGAATATATTGAAACTTTAGAACTTGCAACAGAATCATATATAAAATCAAACATAGATAAATATCCACAGTTAAAAACAGCAGGTGGAAGTGTAAATATAACTATTAAAACACTTAGAGATGAAGGATATGTTAAAAAGAATTTAATTAATCCAAAAACAAAAACTAATACTCTAGATACTGATGGATTTAAAGTAACAACAAATAGTGATATGACATTCAAATACGAATGGATAACTAGTTAAAAATTATAATACTAAAGGAGATTAACATGAAAAAAACAATAAGAGATTATGAATTAAATGGAAAAAAAGTGATAATTAGAGTAGATTTTAATGTTCCTATTAAAGATGGAATCATAACAGATAATAATAGAATAGTATCAAGTTTACATACGATAAACTATGCAATAGAAAATGGAGCAAAAGTAATATTACTTTCCCATTTAGGGAGAATAAAAGAAGAAAATGATAAAAAGGATAAATCATTAAAGAAAGTAAGTGATAGATTATCTGAACTTCTTAATAAGAAAGTAATTTTTATTGATGAAACAAGAGGAAAAAAATTAGAAAATGAAGTAAATAATTTAAAAAATGGTGATGTGTTACTTATCGAAAATACGAGATTTGAAGATTTAGATGGAAAAAAAGAAAGTAAAAATGATGAAGAACTTGGTAAATATTGGGCTTCTCTTGGAGATATTTACATAAATGATGCATTTGGTACATCTCATAGATCACATGCATCTAATGTGGGAATTGCTTCTAATTTACCAAGTGGTATAGGTTTTTTAATAGAAAAAGAACTTAATGTTTTAGAAAAAGCAATAAAAGATCCTAAAAGACCTCTATCTGTTATTTTAGGAGGATCAAAAGTATCAGATAAAATAGGTGTAATAGAAAACTTAGTAAATATAGCAGATTATATATTAATAGGTGGAGGAATGGCTTATACATTTTTAAAAGCTAAAGGTCTTCCTATAGGTAAATCTCTTTTAGATGAAGAAAATATAGATTTTTGTAAAAAAATGTTAGAAATGTATCCTAATAAGATAATATTACCAATTGATACAGTAAATGCTAAAGAAATAAAAGATGATGCAGAATATACAGAAAGATTTGTAAATGATACAAAAGAAGATGAAATAGGATTAGATATTGGTCATGGAACTGTTAAATTATTTTCACAATATCTAAATGAAAGTAATACTATTATTTGGAATGGACCAGTAGGTATGTTTGAAATAGATGCTTTCTCTAATGGAACAAAAGAATTATGTGAAGTTATAACAAATACAAAAGCTGAAACTATAATAGGTGGTGGAGATACAGGAGCTGCTATCATAAAATTAGGATTTAAAGATAAAGTATCACATATATCAACAGGTGGGGGAGCAAGTCTAGAACTTCTAGAAGGTAAAACTCTTCCTGGAATAGAAATTATAAATGAAAAATAAATTAAAAAAACTAGTAAATATTTTATTATTAGTTATTATCACATTTTTAGTATTATATTTTAGCTTAAAAGATGACTTTAATAACATTGTAAAAGAAATACTAAATTTAAATATAATATATCTAATTATAGCTATTTTACTAGTTTTTATTAGTTATTTATTTAAATCTTT
The DNA here is from genome assembly GCA_944371445.1 of uncultured Bacilli bacterium. Taxonomy (GTDB): domain Bacteria; phylum Bacillota_I; class Bacilli_A; order RF39; family UBA660; genus RUG12867. Next base: position 5,763 of record CALVXR010000068.1, on the reverse strand, counting down.
ATCTTTACAAAAAGCAATTATAAAATTTAATAAAGAATATACTTTAAAAAAATCATTTAGACTTGTTTTAATTACTAACTTCTTTAATGCAGTAACACCGTTTGCTACAGGTGGTCAGCCATTTCAAGTATATACATTAAAAAAAGATGGAGTTAGTATAACAAATGGGACAAATATTATTATTCAAAATTTTATAGTTTATCAAATTGCTTTAGTTTTACTTGGTATTGTTGCTGTAACCTATAATTATATTTTTAATATATTTAAAGAAGCAACAATATTAAAAGAATTAGTTACAATTGGTTTTATAATAAATACTTTAGTAGCTATATTTTTACTTTTAATAGCATTTGCAAAAAAATTTAGTAAATTTGTAGTTAAATATGGTATAATTATTTTAGCTAAAATAAAGATAGTTAAAAACAAAGAAGAAAAGGTTAAAAAATGGAATAACCATATTAATAATTTTCATAGTGGAGCTAAAATATTATTATCAGATAAAAAAACATTTATAGAAACAATAATTTATAATTTTTTGTCATTACTTTGTTTATATTTAGTTCCTGCTGTAATACTATATGGAATGAATAATTATAACATAACAACTTTAGAATCTATTGTTTCTTCAGCATATACTATGATTATGGGAGCTTTTGTACCAATTCCAGGAGGAACTGGTGGACTTGAATATGGATATACTAGATTTTTTGGCAACTTTATAAAAGGACCAGCACTTAATGCTTCAATGCTTATATGGAGATTTATTACATATTATCTTGGATTAATAATTGGAGCGATAGCACTTAATATCAAAAGGAAGTGAGTTATGCGTATTGGAATATTTACAGATACCTATCCACCATATATTAACGGGGTATCAACTAGTATCGTTATGCTTAAAAGAGCACTTGAAAAAAAAGGCCATGAAGTTTTTATTGTCACAGTAAATTCAGATAATATGACATATAAATATGAAGATGAAAATAAAATAATAAGAATACCTGGAATACCAATAGGAATATTTGATTATAGACTAACTGGAATATATCCACTTAGAGCAATAGAAAAAATAAAAAAATGGAATTTAGATATAATTCATTCGCATACAGAATTTGGTGTTGGTACCTTTGCTAGAATAATTGCTAAACAATTTGATATACCGATAGTACACACATATCATACGATGTACGAAGATTATGTTCATTATATTACAAAAGGATATTTTAACAAAACAAGTAAAAAGATAGTAGAATATTTAACAAAATTTTACTGTGATCAAACTGTCTCTGAACTAATTGTTCCTACTAAAAAAGCATATGATTTATTTAAACAAAAATATCATGTAGGAAGAAATGTTCATATAATTCCAACAGGAATAGAAATAGAAAGATTTTATAATGAAAATTTTGAAAAAGAAGAAATAAATAAATTAAAAAAAGATTTAGGTTTTAATAAAGATGATTTAATAATTTTATTTGTTGGTAGAATGGGTAAAGAAAAAAGCGTTGACTTTTTAATAGATGCACAAAGTTATATTTCTAAAAAATATAAAAATGCTAAAATGCTTCTTATTGGAGATGGACCATATCTAAATAATTTTAAAGAACAAGCACATAAATTAAAAATAGATGATAATGTTAAATTTATTGGTAAAGTAGCGTGGGAAGAAATACCAAAATATTATCAATTAGCAGATTTATTTGTAACAGCTTCTAAAACAGAAACTCAAGGGCTTACAGTAATAGAAGCAATGGCTGCATCTATACCAGTAATTGCTATAGATGATGAAAGCTTTAATACGGTTATAGTAGATGATTTAAATGGTAAAATATTTAAAAATAAAAGACAATATAAAATGATAATGAGTGATTTAATTGAAGATAAAGAAAAAAGAAAAAGATTAAGTACTCAAGCAAGAATAAGTGCTGAAGTACATTCATCTAAATATTTTGCTGAAAAAGTATTAGATGTTTATAAGAAAGCACTAGGAGAAGAATATAAAATAAATAAGAAAAAAACATTTATAGATAAAATAAAAAATCAGATAAAGAGGGGATTAAATGGAAAGTAAAGTAGTAGTAGCAAATCATAAAATGAATTTAACTGTAAGAGAAATAAGTGATTATTTAAAAAAAATATCTAAAATAAATAATAAAAATGTGATTATATGCCCAACAAGTATATATGCACCATATTTTTTACAAAATGGATATAGTGTAGGGCTTCAAAATATATCGTATAAAGAAAAAGGTGCTTATACTGGAGAAATATCACCAGTTCAAGCATCTAGTATGGGTATTTCTTATGCTATTGTAGGACACTCAGAAAGAAGAGAATTATTTGATGAAAAAGATTATGAAGTACATGCTAAAGTAATAAATGCACTTGATAATAATATGGGAGTAATATTATGTGTTGGAGAAACTGATGAAGAAAAAGATATGCTTAGAACTGAGTATATTTTGAAAAAAGAAATCAGAAATGCACTTAAAGATATTAAAAAAGAAGATGAATGTAAAATAATGATAGCATATGAACCTATTTGGTCTATTGGTAGTGGAAAATTACCTAAAAATAAAGAAATAGAAGAAATAGTAGTATATATAAAAGAAGTACTTAAAAAACTAGGACTTTCTAATATAAGAATTTTATATGGTGGAAGTGTTAATGAAAAAAATATAAAAGAATTAAAAAAATTAAAAGGAATAGATGGTTTCTTAGTAGGTGGATCTAGTCTAGATCCAGATAAATTCTTAAAAATAGTAGAAGTTGCAGTAAAATAGCAACTTCTTTTGCGCTTTTTAGGCAATTTTCGACAAAACTAGAAAAAATTTGCTATAGTAAATAAAGTGTAAAGGGTAGTATAATTAAATTGTAGGATATGAAGGGAGAATTAAAATGGAAAAAATAAAAGTATGTATGATCGATGACAATGTTAGTTTAGTAGAAATGGTTAAAGAATATTTCTCTAAAAACAAAAATATAGATATAGTTTTAGAAGCATATGATGGTTTGGAAGGTATAGAAATTTTAGAAAAACACAAAGAAGAATATAATATAGTTTTACTTGATTTAATAATGCCTAAAAAAGATGGAATGTATGTTTTAGAAGAACTTAAAAAAAGAAATATAGAAACTAAAGTAATAGTTTTAACAAGTTATAATGCTGGTGATGTAATAAGAAGAGTTTCTGAACTTGGGATAAATTATTTCATGTTAAAACCATTTGATTTAGAAGATCTAGAAAAAAGAATAATAGAAGCAAGTACTAAAATAATGGGTAAAAATGTTGATTTATATAAAGATAATTTAAATGTATCTATAACTAAAATATTACATCAACTTGGAATACCATCACATATAAAAGGATATCAATATATAAGGGAAGGAATAGGAATTATATTTGAAAGACCTGAAACAATAGGTGGTATTACTAAAGAATTATATCCAGAACTTGCTTCTAAATTTGATACAACTGTATCTAGAGTAGAAAGAGCAATTAGACATGCTATTGAAGTTTCTTGGAATAGAGGAGACTGGGATTTAATGGAAGAAATATTTGGTCATAGTGTAGATATAGATAAAGCCAAACCAACTAATTCAGAGTTTATTGTAACAATAGCTGATAAACTTAGATTAGAGTTTCATAAAGTAGGTAGTTGATACTTTTTTTTTGCTTAAATATATCCACCCTTAATAATACTAGCACTCTCGCTCATTATCATTGCATTTTTATCTATATTTAAAATAAGTTTTTTAACATCTTTTTGTTTTTTTCTAGGAACCATAATAAATAATATATTTTTAATTTCTTTAATTCCATTTGCCCTAGTAACAGTAACAGCAAAGTTATTTTGTCTTAAAGAATTACATATTAACTTTCCTAATTTATCACTAGTAATTGTAATTAATAAATTATTTCCAATAGCTATTTTTTCTTCTATAATACTTCCTATATAAGAACCTGATATGCATCCTAAAACTAAAAATATAATTCTTAGTATAGATTTTTTTATATCTAAAACAACTAGTCCAGTAGATACAACCCAAATAAAAGCAATAACACCACTTAAAATAGAAGAAAGAACTTTTTTTCCATTTGATAAAATAATTATTCTAAATGTACCAAGAGATGTTTCTAAAACTTTTAAAGCAAAAATAAGTAGACATATAAGTATTTCCATATAATCACCTATATTTATTATAGTTATATATAAATAATTTATAAGAATTATAGTTAGAAACTTGCAAAAAATATCTTTTTAGTATATACTATTAAAAGACTTAAGGAGGATTATTAATGACAAAAGAAGTTAAAGAAAAACAACCTAAAAATATAAAAACAATTACTAAAAAAATAGAAGGTGAAACTTGGACTAAAGCTTTAGACGAAGCATTTAAAAAAGCAAATAAAAAAGCTAAAATAGATGGTTTTAGACCTGGTAAAGCACCTAAATCAGTATTCTTAAAAAAATATGGAGAAGAATCACTTTTTTATGATGCTGCTGATTTATGTTTAGATAAAGCATATGAAGAAATGATAAAAGAAAATGAAAAAGAAGAAATAGTAGCTCGTCCTGAAATAGGAGTAAAATCTATTTCTAAAGATGGAGTAGAATTTATTTTTACTCTAACTTTAAGACCAGAAGTAAAACTTGGAAAATATAAAGGTTTAAAAACTAAAAAAGAAGTAGTTAAAGTTACTAAAGAAGAAATAGCTAAAGCAATTGATGATTTAAGAGCTCGTTACACTGAAAATGTAACAAAAGAAGGAAAAGTTGAAAACGGAGATACTGTTATAATCGATTTTAAAGGAGAAAAAGATGGTGTAGCATTCCCAGGTGGAACTGCTGAAAATTACTCTCTTAAAATTGGTTCTAATACATTTATTCCAGGATTTGAAGAACAATTAGTAGGGATGGAAACTGGTGAAGAAAAAGATATTAATGTAACATTCCCAGAAGATTATCATGCTGAAGATTTAAAAGGTGCTCCTGTAGTATTTAAAGTAAAAGTTCATGAAATTAAAGAAGCTATTGTACCAGAATTAGATGATGATTTCTTTGCTGATTTAAATATGGAAGGTGTAAACTCTAAAGAAGCATTAGAAAAAGTAATGGAAGAAAACATGCTTACTCAAAAAGAAGTACAAGCTGAAAATAAATATTTAGATGACCTTTTAGAAGAAGCAGCTAAAGGTGTTGAAGTTGAAATACCACATGTAATGATTCATGAAGAATTAGATAGAATGATTAAACAATATGAACAAAATTTACAAATGCAAGGACTTACTTTAGATCAATTCTTCAAATTTACTAATTCAAATGAAGAAGCTTTAAGAAATGAAATGCATGATGAAGCTGAAAAAAGAGTTACATTTAGATTAATGCTTGAAGAAATAGCTAAAGCAGAAAATATTGAAGTATCAGATGAAGAAGCTAAAGAAGAAGCTAAAAAATTAGCTGATAAATATCAAATGAAAGAAGAAGAATTCTTAAATGTATTTGGCGGACTTGATATGATTAAATATGACAAAAAAATGCGTGAAGCTATGGAAGTATTAAAAAAATAAATTAATTGAAAATTTCAAAATTGATAAGTTCTTTTTTGAAATTTTTTTATTGAATTTTATAGTAAAAGAAATAAAAATAGACCGTGTAAGAATAACTGTGTAAGTTGAAAACTTATGCAGTTATTTTTAGTGGTGAAAAATGAAATTAGAAGAATGGATGAAAAGAGAATTAGATGATGTATATGTAAGTA
>CALVXR010000067.1 GCA_944371445.1 uncultured Bacilli bacterium | reverse complement strand
TATCAGGAATAGGGACTGGTGGTACTTTAATGGGTACTGGAATTGGGCTTAAAGAAAAATTTAAAGATATTAAAATAGTTGCATTAGAGCCAGATAAAATGCCATTACTCTCTAAAGGCACCAAAATATCAAATCACAAAATTGAAGGGATAGGGGATGATTTTATACCTGAATTAGTTGATAAAAATAAAATTGATGATATAGTTTTAATAAATGATGATGATGCAGTTAATATGAGTAGAATCCTCTCTCAAAAGCTAGGGTTAGGTGTTGGAATATCATCGGGAGCTAATTTTCTAGCTTCTATATTGACTAATGAAAAATTTGGTGGTGAAGTAGTAACAGTATTTGCAGATGACAATAAAAAATATTTATCAACTGATTTAAGTAAAGAGCTAAATCAAAATAAAAACTTTATATCAAATAATATAAAGTTAATAGATTTTGAAATAATAAAAGAGTCCTAAGATTCTTTTATTTTAATTTCATTTCAAGTAATTTTTTAAGTTCATCTACTTTTTCATATTCATCATTTTTAACAAGTTTAATTGTACTTCTAAAATATAAAATAAGTTTAATAACAACAAATGCAAATGTAGCAAATATTAAAATAGAACCAAGTATATATAAGTCAAATGCAAGCATAATAATACCAAAACAGATAGACACAAAAGCAAGTAAAAATACCAAAGCATACATCATTCTTGTTTTAAGTTCTGTTTCTAAAGTAAAGACTTTATTTTTTAAATATTTTACTTCATCTGCAGTAGATAAATTTAAATTTTGAATAACATTATTATAAATTAGTTCTTCCTTTGTTTTTTCACCATTTATAACTAAATTAATTTTTTTATCATTTTTCATAAGAGTACCCCCTTTTTTATCATATATAATAACACATTTCCTGTATTTGTCAATTTATTTTACATATAATTTATTTATTATCATATTTTATATGTTCTTTTTGCTTATTTGGTTCATTTACATTTAATAAACCATCAATATACTCTTCTCTCACTAGTACATATGCTTTTGTTATAAAAGAAATTTTATTAATAGTCATATAATTTAATATCGCATCTATATCTTCTTTAGTTAACAATTTACCTTTATATATTGTTTTAGAACTGTATAAATAGTCTATATCTAATGGTTTATTAAATGTTTTATTATTTAATTTGTTAGCGTATATATATTCCATAATAGTTTTTAAATCATTTGGTGTATGTGCCATCATAAATTCAAATAAAACACTTACAAAATTTTTATTTTCTTTAAAAGGAATTCTTTTAATAAATTCTAATAGATTAAATACTGAACCATCTTCAAGAAATCCATTTTTTATTCCTGTACTTAAGTTTTCAATAGCTCTTTTATTAGCAATAAAACGAACTTTCTTGTTTAATTCTTTTTTTTCTTCATATTTTTTATATAAACTAGGATTTAATTCTTTAATTACTTCAGTAAAAAAATTAAAATCTTTATCAGTTATATGCAAACTAAATAAAAAATCATGAAGTTTATATGAATCAGAATCACTTATATATAATTTTATAACTTGTTCAGCTTCTAAGTAACTGCTTATATATTTTTCTATAGAAAGTATATAATTGATATTCTCTAGTACTTTGTTTTCTTCATTTCTTTTATAGAAAGAGTAAATATCATTAAATCTTTCAATATATTCTTTAAACATAGGATCTTCTTTTCCAAAATTATATATTAGTTGATAAGAACTTCTAAATTTTTCAGAACTATTGTAAATTCGGCACATTTCTAAAACTTTTTCATAATCTTTTAAATCAGAATCTAATATATCAATTAATTCTTGTAATTTATTTAATTTTTCAAGTAATTGTGCTTTGGTATTTTTATATTTTCTAATTTCAAGTTTCATATATTTGCTCCTTTTTTCTTTAGTCATTTACTTTAACATTTTTTTCTTATAATGTCAATTATACACTATTTATTTTATTTTTTAATTATGTTAAATTATGAAAAATGTAATTTATAGTTTACAAATGACAGGTTGTCATATATAATTATATAGGGTTAGGAAGTGATAAGATGCCAAAAAAAACATTTAGTAGTTTAAATGAAGAGAAGAAAAATAAACTGCTAAAATGTGCGAAAGAAGAATTTGGGAAAATGCTTTACGAAGATGTATCTATTAATAAGATAATTCAAAATGCAGAAATATCAAGAGGAAGCTTTTATATGTATTTTGAAGATAAAAAAGATTTGTATTTATATTTGGTAGATAATTATAAAAACTATTTAATTAATACATATTTAGAAATATTAAAAGCTAATGATGGAGACTTTATAAAGTCATGGATGATTTTATATAATAAATTGATAAAAAATATTCCTAAATTAGAAGATTTAGCATTCATTAAAAATATTTATTTGAATATGAAATTATCTTCTGAAAAAATTGGACCAATAAAACCAAGTGAAGAACAAAGAAGTAAATTTGAAAAAGAATTACTAAAATATATTGATAAAAATAAATATAAATATAGTAGCGATGAAGATTTGATTTGTTCTTTTGAACTACTTATGATTATGACTAATACATCACTTGCACGTATTTTTCTAGATTTTGATCAAAAAAAAGAAATTAAAAAGTATGAAAGAATGGTTAACATCTTATCATATGGAGTATATAAGGAGGAATTTAAATGAAAGAAGTAGTAAAACATTTACTTAAATACTGGAAAGCAGTATTATGTATTATTTTATTTCTTGCACTTCAAGCTATAAGTGATTTAACACTTCCTGATTACACATCAAAAATAATAAATGTAGGTGTTCAGCAAGGTGGTATTGAAGATAATACACCTATAGCTATAAGTGAAGATACATTTAATAATGTATTACTTTTTACTGAAGAAGATGAAACTATAAAAAATAGCTATACTCTTTTAGAAAAAGATAAGCTAAGTAAAGAGAAATACAATGATTATAAGAAAAAATATCCTAAATTAGAAGATGAAAATATTTATATTTTAAACGATATAAGTAATGAAGAAAGAGAAAAGTTAAACAAAATACTTTCAAAACCAATTTTTATAAATTATATGGTTACAAGTGATAATAAAGAAAGTAAAAAAATGGCAGAGAAAATGAAAGAAAACCTTCCTGATTCTATGAAAAATATGGAAGTAATCGATATAATAAAAGCTATGCCAGAAGACAAAGCCAAAGAATTTACTGCTGAAATTAATAAGTCTTTAAAAGATATGCCTGATACTATTATGAGTCAAAGTGCAGTTGCAGCTGTAAAGGCAGAATATGAATATTTAAAAATGGATACTGATAAAATTCAAACAAATTATATTTTAATAGCCGGACTTAAAATGCTAGGAATTGCTTTATTTAGTATGGGATGTGCTATTACAATAGGATTTATTGGAGCAAGAACAGCAGCAAAACTTGCTAGAGATTTAAGAAAAGATGTTTTTGATAAAGTACTTTCTTTCTCAACAACAGAATTTAAACGTTTTGGAGTAGCATCCTTAATTACTAGAACAACAAATGATATTCAGCAAGTGCAAACAGTAATGTTATTTACTTTAAGAATAATATTTTATGCCCCTATAATAGGTATAGGCGGAGTATTTAAAGTAATGAATACTAATGCATCTATGAGCTGGATAATTGCATTTGCGGTAACAGTTATTTTATCAATTATGTTATTTATGTTCTTTATAGTTATGCCTAAATTTAAATTAGTTCAAAAATTAATAGATAGACTTAACTTAGTAACAAGAGAAATACTTACAGGTATTCCAGTTGTTCGTGCATTTAGTAATCAAAAACACGAAGAACAAAGATTTGATAAAGCAAATAAAGATATAAGAAAAACTAGTCTTTTTGTAGATACTATTATGTCTATGCTTATGCCAACTATGATGTTTATTATGAATACAATATGTATTTTAATTGTTTGGAAAGCATCACACTTTATAGATAATGGTACTATGCAAGTTGGAGATATGCTAGCATTCATTCAGTACACAATGCAAATAGTAATGGCATTCTTGATGGTATCAATGTTCTCTATAATGATTCCAAGAGCCGGTGTTTCAGCACAGCGCGTGCAGGAAGTCCTTAGAACAAAACCAGTTATTACTGATCCTAAAAATCCAAAATCTTATAGTAAAAGAATAACTGGTACAGTAGAATTTAAAAATGTATCATTTAGATATCCTGATTCAGATGAAGATTTACTTACAGATATTTCATTTGTTGCTAAAAAAGGAGAAACAACAGCATTTATCGGTTCTACTGGTAGTGGTAAATCTACTTTAGTAAATTTAGTTCCAAGACTATTTGATGTAACAGAAGGTGAAATATTAGTTGATGGAATTAATGTAAAAGATGTTGATACGTATGAACTTCATAAAAAGATTGTATTTGTTCCGCAAAAAGGAGTTTTATTCTCTGGAACAATTGCTTCAAACATAAAATATGGAAATAAAGAAGCAAGCGATGAGGAAATGAAAAAAGCTGCAAGTATAGCACAAGCTACAGAATTTATTGAATCTAAGAAAGAAAAATATGATTCTCCAATAGCTCAAGGTGGTACTAATGTATCAGGAGGTCAAAAACAAAGACTTTCTATTGCACGTGCAATCGCAACTGATCCTGAAATATATATATTTGATGATAGTTTTTCGGCACTTGACTTTAAAACAGATGCAGCACTTAGAAAAGCACTTAAAAAAGAAACAAAAGATGCTACTGTATTAATAGTTGCACAAAGAGTTAGTACTATTATGAATGCAGATCAAATAATTGTACTTGATGAAGGAAAAATTGTTGGAAAAGGTACACATGAAGAACTTTTAAAAACATGTGATATTTATAAAGAAATCGCAACTTCACAGTTAGATAAGGAGGAATTATAATGGGTCCAAATAGAAGCGCAAGTAATGATAAAGCAAAAGACTTCAAAGGTTCTCTTCTTAAACTTGCATCATATTTAAAAGTATATAAAGTACAAATATTTATTGTAATATTATTTTCAGTAGGAAGTGCTGCTTTTTCTATAGTAGGTCCTAAAGTTTTAGGAAATGCTACTACAGAAATATTTAATGGCTTAATAGGTAAAGTAACAGGTACTTCTGCAGGTATTAACTTTGAAAAAATATCTGGTATTTTACTTACTTTATTAGGTTTATATTTAATTAGTATGTTTTTCTCATATGTACAAGGAATTATAATGACTAGAGTAAGTCAAAATGTTACATATAATTTAAGAAAACAAATATCATCTAAAATTCACAAATTACCTCTTAAATATTTTGAATCAAGACAGGCAGGAGAAATTTTATCAAGAGTTACAAACGATGTTGATACTATAAGTTTAAATCTAGAACAAAGTTTATCTCAAATAATTTCTTCTATTACACTTGTAATTGGAATTGTCTTTATGATGCTTTCAATTAATGTTTTAATGACTGTTTTAGTTTTATTAATACTTCCAATATCTTTTATATTTGTGATGTTAATTGTTAAAAAAAGTCAAAAACACTTTTTGAAACAACAAGAATATTTAGGACACATTAATGGTATTGTTGAAGAAACTTACGGTGGTCATGAAGTAGTTACATTATTCAACGGTAGTGAAGATGTTAAACAAAAATTTAATGAAACAAATGATATTTTATTTAATTCTGCATGGAAAAGTCAGTTCTTATCTGGTATGATGCATCCTATCATGAATTTTATAGGTAATTTAAGTTATGTATTAATATCTATGCTTGGTGGCTGGTTAGTTATCAAAAATACTATTGAAGTAGGTGATATTTTATCATTTACACAATATGCACGTCAGTTTATGAATCCAATTGCGCAAGCTGCTCAAATTATGAATTTAGTGCAAGCACTTGCTGCAGCTTCTGAAAGAGTATTTGAATTCTTAGAAGAAGAGGAAGAAGTAAAAGAAACTGATAATCCGGTAAATACTGATAATATTGTAGGTAATGTAGAATTTAAAAATGTAGCATTCGGTTACGATCCAAACAAAACAATTATTAACAATTTTAGTGCAAAAGTTAAAAATGGGCAAAAGATTGCAATTGTAGGACCTACTGGTGCTGGAAAAACTACAATGGTAAAATTACTTATGCGTTTTTATGATGTAAACAGTGGTAGTATCAAAGTAGATGGTCATGACGTACGTGATTTTAAACGTAACGAACTTAGAAATCTATTTGGAATGGTACTTCAAGATACATGGCTTTATAAAGATACAATAAAAGAAAATATTAGATATGGTAAGTTAGATGCTACTGATGAAGATGTGTATGATGCAGCAATAAGTGCGCATGTAGATCATTTTATAAGAACTCTTCCTGAAGGATATGATATGGTATTAAATGAAGAGTCTGATAACGTATCAGCTGGTCAAAAGCAACTTCTTACTATAGCTAGAGTTATTTTAAAAGATCCTAAAATATTAATACTTGATGAAGCAACATCTTCAGTAGATACAAGAACTGAAGTATTAATCCAAAAAGCAATGGATCATTTAATGAAAGGAAGAACAAGTTTTATAATTGCTCATAGACTTTCAACTATTAAAAACGCTGATTTAATACTAGTAATGGATAAAGGAGATATTATAGAGCAAGGAACTCATAAAGAACTTCTTAAAAAAGGTGGCTTTTATTCTAAACTTTATAATTCGCAATTTGAAAAAACAGAGTAAAATCTGTTTTTTTGTGTAAAGTTTATATAGAAAATTAAAATATATTTTGTATAAAAGTACATACTTTGATATACTAATAATAGGAAAGATGTAGGTTTTAAGTATGGATAAGGATTTAAAAATAAAAGCAATAATATTTTTTATAGTTTTTATAGTGTCAGTAACGACTTTTTTAGCTATGCCTAAAATTAATTTAAATGGTGATTCTATTGTTAATTTAGAATATGGACATAAATATAAAGAAAAAGGTGCTTATGTAACAAGTTTCTTTAAAAAGCAGGATGCTAAAATTAAAATAGATAATAAAATAAACTATGATAAGTTAGGTAGTTATGAAGTAAAATATAGCGCAAACTATTTAAAAAGAAAGTTAAATGCAACTAGAAAAGTAAATGTTGTAGATACAGAAAAACCAAAAATTGAATTAAAAGGTGAAAAAACTGCAATTGTTTGCCCAAATCAGAAATATAAAGAAGAAGGGTATAGTGCTATAGATAATTATAATAAAGATTTAACTGATAAAGTAAAAGTAAAAGAAGAAGAAAATAAAATAATATATGAAGTAAGTGATTCTTCTAAAAATACTACTAAAGAAGAAAGAAGTATTAAATATGAAGATAAAACAGCTCCTATAATTACATTAAATGGTAAACAAGATATGACTTTATACTTAAATCAAACATATACCGAACCGGGTGCTTCTGCTTTAGATAATTGTGAAGGAGATATTTCTAGTAATATAAAAGTTGAAGGTAATGTAAATACAAGCATTTTAGGTACTTATAAAGTTACATATTCAGTAAAGGATAGTTATAATAATGAGACAAAAATAGATAGAAATGTTAAAGTTGTTCCAAGGCCAAATAATAGGGATAAAACGATTTATTTAACGTTTGATGATGGACCAAGTGCTGGTATAACACCAGGTATACTTAAAATTTTAAAAGAAGAAAATGTAAAAGCAACATTTTTTGTAGTTGGTGCTTCATCTAACTTAGACTATTTAATTAAAGAGGCTTATAATGATGGTCATACAATAGGGCTTCATACTTATACTCATAATTATAAAACTGTATATTCATCAGTAAATGGATACTTTGATGACTTAACAAAAATTCAAAATAGAGTTTATAATATAACAGGAAACAAAAGTAAAATAATTAGATTTCCAGGAGGAAGTTCTAATACTGTCAGTAGAAATTACTATAGAGGAATAATGGGAATTCTTACAAATGAAGTACAAAATAGAGGATATCAATATTTTGATTGGAATGTAGATAGTAATGATGCAGGAAGTGCTAGAACATCTTTGGATGTTTATAATAATGTTACTAGAAATTTAAACAGTAAATCTAACATAGTTTTAATGCATGATTTTGAAGGAAATACTAAAACTTTAAATGCCCTTAGAGATATAATTAGATATGGAAAAGAAAATGGATATAATTTCGATAGTATTAAATTAGATACATATCCAGCACATCATGGTGTAAATAATTAAAAATTGGTAAAATTTTACAAATAAAAAAATTTATGTTATATTATTAGTGAATGAAAAAAGTGCTAGTACAGGCTTTTAGCTTTTAATTATGCACTTTTTTTATTCTCTATAAAGTAGTGAGGTGTAAAATATGAGAAAATGCTCATTTTGTGGAAAAAAAATAAATAAAAATGAAAAAATATGTCCTTATTGTTTTGAAAATCAATCTAATAATAATGTATTAATTATTTCTTTAATAGCTTTTATAATTATAATATCAATAATATTAATTCTTTTAATCATCAAATAATTTTTGATTTACAAATGAAGAAAAAAAATATATAATCATTGTATTAGGAGATGAGATTATGATAAAAACAAAAAAAAGAGGAAGTCTAATTATAATATCTGGAACTACTTGTGCTGGTAAAGGAACTGTTATAAAAGAACTTCTAAAAACTAGTGATAATTATTTATTATCAATATCATACACATCAAGATATATGCGAGATGGAGAAATAAATGGAAAAGATTATTATTTTGTTACAAATGAAGAATTTGAAGAGAAAATAAAAAATGGAGACTTTTTAGAATATGCTAAGGTACATAATAGCTATTATTATGGTACACCAAAAGCAGAACTTGAAAAAATGTTAAACGAAGGAAAAGATGTTATACTTGAAATAGAAGTTCAAGGAGCTAAACAAGTAAAAGAAATCTTACCAGAAACAATTTTAATATTTATTTTACCACCATCTATGAAAGAAATACTTAGAAGAATAAAATCAAGAGGAAAAGAAACTAAAGAACAAATAATAGAAAGATTCAAAACAGCCTATAAAGAAATAAATGAAGTAAATAAATATAACTATGTAGTAGTTAATGATAATTTAGAAGATGCAGTTAAAAAAGTAGAATCAATTATTTTATCTGAAAAATGTAGAGTAGATAGAATTGAGGAGTTATATTTAGAAAACGAAGAAGAAATGATTCATGAAATTTTAATGGAAAAAGATTTTGATAATGAAATAAAACCAATTGTGTAAAATTTCACTAAATATACATAAAACTTTATTAATATAAATATGAGGTGGTTATATGACTTTACTAGTAGTAGATGATGAAAATTTAATTAGAGATGTAATAAAAGAATATGGGATAAATGAAGGATATAATATAATAGAAGCAGAAGATGGAATAGATGCTATAAATAAAGTAAAAGAAAATAATATAGATATAATGGTACTTGATATAATGATGCCTAAATTAGATGGATTTTCAGCATATAAAGAAATAAAAAGAATCAAAAATATTCCAACTATAATGTTATCAGCACGCAGTGAAGAGTATGATAAATTAATGGGATTTGATTTAGGAATAGACGATTATGTTACTAAACCATTTAGTCCTAAAGAATTAATGGCTAGATTAAAAGCTATTTTGCAAAGATATAAAGGATTAGAAAATGATAAATTTATATATAAAGATTTAGTAGTCGATTTTAATGGTCATTCTGTTTATATAAAAGATAATGTCCTTAATTTAACACCAAAAGAGTATGATCTACTTGTATATTTTATTGAAAATAAAAATATAGCTTTATCTAGAGAACAATTACTTAGTAATATTTGGGGATATGATTTCTTTGGTGATGATAGAACAATAGATACACATATTAAAATGCTTAGAAACAATTTGAAAGAATATAGAGACTTAATTATTACTGTAAGAGGTGTTGGATATAAATTCCAAGTCTAGAACTCTTAAATACAATGTATTTATTTATTTAATCATATTTTCTGCATTAATACTTATATTTTTGTGGCTTTTTCAAATTTTATCTTTAAATAGTTTTTATGAATATACAAAAACAAAAGAAGTAAATACTGTCGCAAATAAAATATTAAATAAAAAACAATATAATAAAGATTTTTTAGACAAACTTTCATTTAATAACGGAATATGTATTGAAGCAGTTAAAGATAACGAAGTAATATATTCTTCAAGTACTTTTAATAGAGGATGTATAATATCTAAAATGCCTATGGAAGGTGAAGATTTTAGAGCTTATTTTATTAATAGCGGAAAAGAAAAAATGAATTACAAACTTGTAAATCCACATTTTAAAAATAAAGCTATAATAAGTGCAGTAAAAATAAATACTGATACTTATGTATTCATAACATCATCATTAATACCATTAGATTCATCAATTACAGTTCTTAAAAGCCAGTTTATATATATAATCTTAATAGTATTATTTTTATCTTTAACTATTGGTTATTTTATATCTAAAAGAGTATCAAAACCAATTGAAAAAATGCAAAAATCAGCACTTCAAATGGCTAATGGAGATTATAGTGCTAAATTTGAAACAAATACTGATATAAAAGAAATAGATGATTTAGGTGAAACCTTAAATTATGCTAGTGAAGAACTTTCTAAAACTGATGAACTTAGAAGAGATCTTTTGTCAAATGTAGGACATGATCTTAGAACACCACTTACTATGATTAAGGCTTATGCTGAAATGGTAAGAGATTTAACATATAATAATGAAGAAAAAAGAAATAATAATTTAAATACAATCATAGATGAAACAGAAAGACTAGATTTACTAGTAGGTGATATAATAGATTTATCTAAGTTACAATCAAATATGATTACTCTTAATATAGAAAAAATAGACTTGAATGAAATAATTAAAA
Source organism: uncultured Bacilli bacterium (assembly GCA_944371445.1). Classification (GTDB taxonomy): domain Bacteria; phylum Bacillota_I; class Bacilli_A; order RF39; family UBA660; genus RUG12867. The sequence continues at coordinate 4,571 of CALVXR010000067.1, read as the reverse complement.
ATATTTTACAAAAATATAGTATTTTAAAAGAAACAGAAGACTATAAATTTATATATAATGAAGTACCTAATATAAATATAAAAGCTGATAAAAAGAAAATAGAACAGGTATTATATAATTTAATTAATAATGCTATTCAGTATACAGGAAAAGATAACAAAGTATTTATTGAAATAGAAGAAATGGAGAAAAAATATATTATAAAAATAAAAGATACTGGAAATGGAATAAAGGAAGGCGACATAAAATATATATGGGATAAATATTATCATACTGAAAAAAAACATAAAAGAAATAGAGTTGGAACTGGACTTGGACTTTCCATTGTAAAAAATATACTAGAACTTCATAAATTTAAATATGGAGTTACAAGTTCGGGTAGTGGAACTACATTTTATTTTGAAGTACCAAAAGAGAAATAATCTCTTTTTTTTAGCTCTTTATCGTGGTATAATTTTATATAGTGTAAGGAGCTGATATAATGATAAATGTATTTAAAACTGATGAGCAATTAATGAAACTAAAAAAAATTAACGAAATAGAGATTGATTCTTGGATTGAACTTGTAAGTCCTAGTGAAGAAGAAATAAAAAAAATTGTAAATATTACAGGTGTAGATGAAGATTTAATAAAAAAAGTGCTAGATGAAGAAGAACTTCCACGTATAGAAAAAAGTGGAAATGCTACTTTAGTAGTTATCGATACACCATTTTTAGCTGATACAAATTATAAAAATAAATATAAAACTTACCCCCTTGGAATAATCATTACTAACAATAATTATATTATTACAGTAAATCTTAAACCAACTGATTTATTAAATGATTTTAAAGAAGATAAAGTAAGAGAATTTTATACTGCAAAAAAAACTAGGTTTTTAATTCAAATATTACTTAAAACAGCTACTTCTTATTTGAGAATATTAACACATGTAAACAATGATATAACAGCTAAAGAAAAATTACTTTCTAAATCAACTCAAAACAAACATTTAATAGAACTTTTAGATATTGAAAAAACACTTGTATACTTTATTACATCACTAAAACAAAATGATGTAGTACTTGAAAAGCTTACAAAAGGTAATGTACTTGATATGTATGAAGAGGACTTAGATTTACTTGAAGATGCTAGTATCGAAAATAAACAAGCAATTGAAATGAGTTCTATATATAGAGATATCTTATCAAGTGTAACAGATACATATGCAGCAATTGTTTCTAATAATTTAAACCTTATTATGAAGTTCTTAGCAGGTATTACAATTGTTTTCTCAATTCCTACTATGATTGCATCATTCCTTGGTATGAATGTACCTCTTGGTGATGTTGGAACTAATCCAATCGCATTTTTTCTTATAGTAATAATATCTATAATAACTTCTATTATATGTGCTTTATGGCTTAAGAAAAAGGATATGTTGTAATGATATATATTTTATATGGATTAAACGAATTCTTAATAAAAAAAGAAATAGATAAAATAATTAGTAAAAATAAAATAGATGATTATTCCATTAGTAATTATAATTTAGAAACCAATTATTTAAAAGAAGTTATAGAGGATGCTGAAACAATATCTATGTTTAGCAATAATAAATGTATTATTTGTGATAATAGCTTTTTTCTAACTGGAAAAGATAAAAAAATATTGGGTAATGATATTGAAATATTAGAAAAATACTTATCTAATATAAATGAAAGTTCAATTATAATATTTAAAGTACTAAATGAAAAACTAGATGAAAGAAAAAAAATAGTTAAAGAATTAAAACAAAAAGGAAAAATAATTGAATGCAATAACATAGATAATCCTAATAAATATGTTAAAAATCTATTTGAAGATTATAAAATAAGTGATAGTTTAATAAAATTTTTAATAGATAGAGTAGGAAGTGATTTCCTATTACTTGAAAAAGAAATAGAAAAACTAAAAATATATAAATTTAACGAAAAAGAAATTACAAAAGAAGATATACTAAATCTTACTATTAAAACAATTGATTTAAATATTTTTAACTTTATAGATAACATTATATATAAAAGAAAAGAAGAAGCCTATGCTACTTATGAAGAAATGAAAAAATTAAATGAAGAACCTATTGCTATCATAGTTATGCTTGCTAATCAATTTAGAATTATGTATCAATCTAAAGAACTGATGAAAAGAGGCTATTCTGAAAAGGACATTGCTAAAGAACTAGATATTCACCCATTTAGAGTCAAAAAAGCATTAGAAAAATCTTATAAATATAGTAGTGAAATACTTTTTGAATATTTAAAGAAACTCGGGAAAATTGATTATAAAATCAAAAGTGGGCAAATTGATAAATACCTTGCTCTAGAAATATTTATACTTGGAATGTAAAAATTAGATTTTCTAATTTTTTTATTTTTATTGACTACTTAATTTAAATAGTGTTATTATATATAAGCTAAATAATTATAAATTAAAAAGTCACTATAGTTTAAAAACTACTATAAAATATATGTTTTAATATAAAAGAAAGGAGATTTATTGTTTTTATATTGATTTAAAAGGAGTGTGTTTTATGAAAAAAATAAATAAAAAAGAAACTATTAGCAATATTAAATATAGCTGGAAATATGCTAAAAAAAATAAAATTAATTTATTTTGTTACATATTTTTTACAATAATTTTATGCATTATAGGAGCTATATCTCCAATGCTTTCTGCAAAAGAACTTTTAAAATTATCTAATTCTCTATGGACTGACCTTAAAAATGTAGCACTTTTTATACTTATCATAGAATTAACTAGAAATATAGTTAGATATTTTAGTATGAAAAATGCTCAATTATTTTTTAGAAAAACATTACTAGAAGTACAAATGGATTTAGCGTCTAAAACTCTTTCTTTGGAAACAAAAATTTTAGATCAAAAATCATCTGGTATTTTTATAGATAGACTTAATAAAGATACTAATGATATAGCTAATATATTTACGCAGCTTAATTATTCTATAACTGATATGATTACTAATATTGGTATTATGATAGCTATTCTTTTTACAAATGTTTATATTTTTATATATTATAGTATATCTTTTTTAATTGTGTTCTTCTTTAGAAGAATTCAAATGAAAACATATTTTAAACATGATGAAAAATTTAGAAAAATAAGAGAGAAAAATACTGGACTAGTAACTGAGTTTATTAGAGGAATGAGAGACATAAAAGCTTTAAATGCTGGAAATAACTTTTTAGATAGTATGAAAGAAAGACTGTTAGAATCTAATCAAGAACAGTACAAAATGGCTGAAACAGAACGAAAATTTACTTTTATTACAGGCAGCATACAAGATATATTAGATTTTCTTTTAATTGTATTTGGCATTTTCTTAATTCATAAAAAATTACTTACAACTTCTAATTTTGTTGTACTTTTTATGTATCGATATAATGTTTTTAATTTACTTACTTATTTTTCACAATTTATCGAAAGATTGAAAAATTTTAATTTATCAGCATCTAGAGTATATGAAGTAATTAATAGTGATGAATTTAGTAAAGAAGTTTTTGGAAATAAACATATAGATAAAATAAATGGAGACTTTGAATTTAAAAATGTAATTTTTTCATATGATGATAATCATAAAATATTAGATAATATTAATTTTAAAATACACGCTAATGAAACAGTTGCTTTTGTAGGTAAAAGTGGTGCAGGAAAAACTACAATATTTAGTCTTTTAAATAAGCAGTATACACCACAAAGTGGAATAATAAGTATTGATGGAATAGATATTAATGAACTTGATAAAGATTCTATTAGAGATAACATGACTATAATTACACAAAATCCATATATATTTAATTTTAGTATTAAAGAAAATTTAACAATGGTTAAAAAGGATGCAACTGATGAAGAAATAATAGAAGCTTGCAAGCTTGCACAATTACATGACTTTATAATGACTTTAGATGATGAATACGATACAAAAGTAGGTGAGGGTGGAGTATCATTATCTGGTGGTCAAAGACAGCGTCTAGCAATCGCTAGAGCATTAATAAAAAAGACAGAAATAATCTTATTTGATGAAGCAACTAGTGCTTTAGATAATGAAACTCAAAAAAGTATTCAAAAAGCTATCAGTAATATGAAAGGTGAATATACGATTTTAATAATTGCACACAGACTTTCAACAGTAATAAATAGTGATAGAATTTTAGTTATTGATAAAGGGAAAGTAATAGCTGAAGGTACACATAAAAAACTGTTTGAAACTTGTCCATTCTATAAAAAATTATACGAAGAAGAATTAGATATTTAAAAAAATGACAAAATAAATTTTGTCATGCGCACCCTATGGGTGCATTTTTATTTTTTCTAATTTTGTATTATAATTATATTAGTGATGTATTATGAAGCATATGGATATTAATAATTTTAATAATTGGGCTAAAAATCATATTTTTGATGATAACAGATTTGATAGTGATGGTTTTATTATTATGGAAAATGATAAAAATTATAAATCTACTGGTATTATTTCTAAAATCTTTGAAGATCATTGGGATGATTACTATAATAAATATAAAACTACTATC
>CALVXR010000066.1 GCA_944371445.1 uncultured Bacilli bacterium | reverse complement strand
GTACAGATGGATGCTATTATAATAGCAGTGAAGATAAATGGTATTTATCAGGATGTACAAATAATAATATATTTAAAATAAATGGGGTAACAGGTGAATACAAATATCAAAATAGCATAAATATAGGAGATTATTTAAATAGTAGTAGTAATGGAATATATAATTGGTATTCAGGCAGTACAAAGAATATGATAGAGGAAACAGAATATGATAGATTCACGGGAGGACATCAAAAAGATTATAGCAATTTAAATAATAATGAAACGGGTTCATATCCAGGAACAACAAATGATGGAAAAATAACAGCCAAAGTAGCTTTACCAACTTGGGGAGAAATGTACTCAGGAAATGATTTAAACATCACATATTGGTATATAAATAGATGGTCGAGCTCTTCTTCTAATGTGTCGACTGTGAGCCGCGACGGTCTTGCGAACGGTATCGTTGTTAGCGACCATTGGAATGCGGTCCGTCCAGTTGTCACTCTAAAATCTAATATCAAAATAAGTTCAGGAGAAGGAACAATGACAAAACCATATAGTTTATCCATATAAGTAATGATTAATTTCATTACTTTTTATACTATATTAAAGCAATATGTGATATTATATAATTGGTGATTTTATGGATGGATTACTTATTGTAAATAAAGAAAAAGGATATACAAGTAGGGATATTGTAAATATAATATCTAAAAAATTAAATATAAAAAAAATAGGTCATACTGGAACACTTGATCCACTTGCTACTGGAGTATTAGTTTTATGTATAGGTAAGGCAACTACTTTTGTAGAAATAGTGACATGTTTAGAAAAAGAATACATAGCAAGCATCACTTTAGGAATGCAAACAGATACATTTGATATAGATGGAAATGTTTTAAGAGAAGAAAATGCTATTTTTAGTAAAAAAGAAATAGAAGAAGTTTTAAAAAGTTTTATAGGTGAATATATGCAAGAAGTACCAATTTATTCTGCAGTAAAAGTTGATGGTAAAAAACTATATGAATATGCTAGAAATAATGAAAAAGTAGTTTTGCCTAAAAGAAAAGTAAATATATATTCTTTAGAACTTCTTGAATATGAAATAGTAAATAATAAAACAACATTTAAAATAAAAACAAAAGTAAGTAAAGGAACTTACATAAGAAGTTTAGTAAACGATATAGCACACAAATTAGGTACTATCGGAATAATGACAGGCCTTGAAAGAACAAAACAAGGAACCTTTTATATAGAAGATTCTTATAGTTTGGAAGAAATAAAAAATGATAATTATAAAATAATAGGAATTAGTAAAATATTAGATAAGTATCCTAAAGTAGAAGTAGATAGTTATTTAGAAAAAAAAATAAAAAATGGAAATATACTTGAAAATAGGTATGATATTCTTCCACTATTATTTGTAAATAAAAACAATATTCCATTAGCCCTTTATAAAGAATATGAAAAAGATAAAACTAAAATAAAACCTTTTAAAATGTTATAGGAGATAAAATATGAAAAGTATAATAGAAAAAGAATTTAATACAAATAAAATAAAATTATGGAATATAATTGCTAATAACAATGAAAAATTTAAAAGTAATGTAATTAGAACTGATATAATAGATGAAAATAATTTTATAGAATATACCAGAGAAAATATCATAACTAAAGTAGAAGTTATAGAAAAAATATTACATCGAAAATATATGGCAAATATTGAAAACCAAATCGTAAAAGGATATTTTGTAATTAATTTAATAGAAAATAGTCCTAATAAAACAAAAGTAATTTTTGAAATAGATGTAAAAGCTAAAAATATATTTTTAAAATTAGGATTAAAAAAGAAAATAATTAAAGATCAAATAAACTACTTTAAAGATTTGGCTAAAAAATTAAATGTATTTAATATAGATACAGAAAAAATAAATAATGTACAATTTAAAGATGAAAGTAAATAAAAACTTGCCAAAAATATAAATATAGTGTATATTATATATGTACTTAATTCTTGGTTTAAATCTTCTCCGGTTTTATACTAAGATTTAAGCGTATATAAGAAAAGGAGATGAAAAGAATGGCACTTACAAAAGAAGTAAAAGAATCAATCGTTAAAAAATATGCAAGAACAGAAGGAGATACTGGTTCTCCAGAAGTACAAATTGCAATTTTAACTGAAGAGATTAATACTTTAACTGAACACTTAAAAGAACATTCTCACGATTATCATTCAAGAAGAGGACTTCTTAAAAAAGTAGGTCAAAGAAGAAGTTTACTTAATTACTTACTAAAAAAAGATGTTACAAGATATCGTGAATTAATTAAGAGTTTAGGGCTTAGAAAATAGTAAAAACAAGGACACTCTTTTTCGGGTGTCTTTACTTTTAAGATAAATAACAAGGAGTGAAAAAATGAAAAAAGTATTTGAAAAAGACTTTAGAGGAAGAAAATTAATAATAGAAATTGGTGAACTTGCAAAACAAGCAAATGGTGCAGTACTTGTAAGATATGGAGATACTGTAATATTAAGTACTGTAGTAGTAAGTAAAACAGCAAACTTACTTTCAGACTTTTTTCCTTTAATGGTTTTATATCAAGAAAAACTATATTCTGTAGGTAAAATACCAGGTGGATTTATTAAAAGAGAAGGAAGACCTACTGATAATGCTACACTAGCAGCTCGTATGATAGATAGACCACTTAGACCACTTTTTAGAGAAGGATTCAAAAACGAAGTACAGATTGTAAATACAGTTTTATCAGTAGATCAAGATAATTCTCCAGAAATGGCTGCTATGTTTGGCTCATCACTTGCAACATCAATTTCAGAAATTCCTTTTGATGGACCAGTAGCTGGTGTAAAAGTAGGTAGAATAGATGGTAAATTCATAATAAATCCAACTGTTGAAGAAAGCGAAAAATCAGATATAGATTTAACAATAGCAGGAACTAAAGAAGCTATTAATATGGTAGAATCATCTGCTGCAGAAGCTTCTGAAGATGATATGCTTGAAGCTTTAATGTTCGGCCATGAAGCTATTAAAGAATTAGTAGCTTTTGAAGAAGAAATAATAAAAGAAGCCCAAAAAGAAGAAATGGAATTTGAAAAACTAGAAATAGAGGATGAACTTAGAAAAGATATTGAATCTCTTTCTAGTGATAGATTAGATAAAGCATTAAGAATTAAAGATAAATTGGAAAAATATAATGAAATAGACAAAATAAAAGAAGAAATAGTAAATAAATATAAAGAAGAAAATAGTAATTTAACAGATGAAGAACAAAACATTCTAATTACAAAAGTAAAATTAGTTTTAGAAGATGTTGAATATAAATTATTTAGAAGAATAGTTGTAAAAGAACATACTAGAGCAGATGGAAGAGCAATGGATGAAATAAGACCACTTTCAACAGACATAGATCTTTTACCTAGAACTCATGGTTCTGCATTATTTACAAGAGGACAAACACAAAGTTTATCTATCACTACTTTAGGAGCTTTAGGTGAACATCAAATATTAGATGGAGTTTCAATTGAAGATGAAAAAAGATTTATGCTTCACTATAATTTCCCACAATTCTCAGTTGGAGAAACAGGAAGATATGGAGCACCTGGTAGAAGAGAAATAGGTCATGGGGCACTTGGAGAAAAAGCTTTATCAAGAGTTATTCCTAGTGAAGAAGAATTTCCTTATACAATAAGAGTAGTATCAGAAATACTTGAAAGTAATGGTTCATCATCACAAGCTTCTATTTGTGCTGGATGTATGAGTTTAATGGCAGCAGGTGTACCTATTAAAGCACCAGTTGCTGGAATTGCTATGGGACTTATTACTGATGGTGATGATTATCAAATACTTACTGATATTCAAGGTATGGAAGATCATTTAGGAGATATGGATTTTAAAGTTGCCGGAACTAGAAAAGGTATATGTGCTCTTCAAATGGATATTAAAATAAAAGGTGTTACTAAAGAAATATTAAAAGAAGCTTTAGCAGAAGCTAAAAAAGCAAGGTTTAAAGTATTAGATGTTATGGAAGCACAAATAAGTGAACCTAGAAAAGAAGTTTCAAAATATGCACCAAAAACATATATATTTACAATTGATCCAAATAAAATTAAAGATGTTATTGGTAGAGGTGGAGAAACTATTACTAAGATAATACTTGAATCATCTAATGTAAAAACAGTAACAGATGCAAATGCTGTTAAAGTAGATTTAGAAGATGATGGAAGAGTAATCATTTATCATACAGATAAAGATATTATTGAAAAAACAGCAAATGCTATTAAAGATATAACAAGAGAAGTAGAAGAGGGCATTATATATAATGGAAAAGTTGTTAAAGTAGAAGACTTTGGATGCTTTGTAGAACTTTGGCCAGGATGTGAGGGGCTTGTACACGTATCTCATTTAGATAATAAAAGAGTAGAAAAACCTAGTGATGTAGTTAAAGTTGGAGATATGATTTTAGTAAAATCACTTGGATATGACAAAAAAGGAAGACTTAACTTATCACATAAATTAACACTTCCAAAAGAAGAAAAATAGTTCTTCTTTTTTGTTTGACTTAATATATATATTTATATTAAAATAATATAGGAAAGTAGGAGTAGTATGAAATATATAAAAGAACATAAAATAAATTTTATTATAATAACTTTATTATCAATTGTTATTATGTTAATACTTGGATTAGATACGAATAAATTAGGTCATGATATAGGATTTCATATTTCTAATATAAAAAATTTAGCTGAGGAATTAGATCCACTTCATTTCAAGTTTACAGCTCCTTTAATAAGTGAAAATATAGCTGATAACTTAGGATATGGATTATATATCTTTTATCCAGCACTTCCACATTTAACATACGCTTATGCATATAAATTTCTTTCTATATTTAATATAGATATTTTAATGAGTATATTAATTGTAAATATTTTAGTAACAATATTATCTGCTATATTTGTATATTTACTTGCATATAAACTTAGTAAGAATAAAAATGCATCCTTATTTGCATCCACTATTTATATTTTATTTCCATATAGATTATCAAGTATATTTATAAGGTATTCCATAAATGAAAACTTTTTAACACTATTTATACCACTCATTTTAATATCACTTATATATTTAAAAGAACATAATTATAAAAGATTTTATTTGTTTTTTATAATAGGATATTTAGGAATGCTTAATTCTCATTTAATGATGAGTATGTATTTTACTTTATTTTTAATTCCTTATATTTTTATATATAGAAAAGAAATATTTAATAAAGAAACAATTAAAGTATGTATAAAAGCTATTTTATTTGTAAGTATATTTGTTCTTCCTCAAATAATACTTATGTATGTACATAAAGATAAATATTATTTAATATTTGTTGATAATTATATGAATGATCCTGGTTATATATTAGATAGTTTGATTGGATTAAAAAATTATTTCTTCATAGATCATGATGATTGGAATGTACAATTTTATATACCCATAATAGTTATAATTACATTTATTGTTAGTACATATTTAATTTTAAAAAATAAAGACAAAGAAAAGAAATTTTATTTATTCTCTCTAATTGAAATCATACTATTATTAATTTTTATGTCTAAATTAATTCCATGGGATAAAATGCCAGGTTTTCTTAGAATGATTCAGTTTTCATGGAGAGTAGAGGTTTTTCTAGTATTTTATATTGCTTTGGTAGCACCTTATTTAATAACAAAAATAAAATTTAAATATTTGACTCAGATTTTAATAGTAATATTAATTTGTTTAACTATTCCACTAATCATACATATAACAGGAAGAAAATATAAAATAGATGATAATGATATAAGTATAGAAAGAGCCACAGGAAATATAAATGAGTATTATCCAGTTGAATATATATTACTTAAAGATTATTATAAAAAAAGAGGTACTGATGTAAAATCATTTGATGATAAAGCAAAAATAGAAATAATTAAAGAAGATTTTCCAAATATAAAATTTAAAGTAACAGAAAGTGATAATTCTACAATAGAACTTCCAAGAATATATTACTTAGGATATATACTATATGTAGATGGCAAACCACATGAAATTAATAGAAGTGGAGCTGGGCTTTTACAAATTAATAACGCTAAAGATGGAGTATATGAATTAAAATATAAAGGTCCTATAATATATCAAATCTTTAATGGAATTAAATATATATTTATAGTTTTATTTGTAAGTAATCTTTTGTATCAAAAAAAGAAAAAGTCACTTAAAATATAAAGTGATTTTTTTTTACTTAAATTCATAAACTACTATATAAGTAGGTGTTTTATGGATAATATAATTAATAGAGAATTACTTAAATTGGAAAATGAAGGAAGTTTTTTTTCTATAGAAGAAAGAATAATTATACATCAAAATATAAAATATATTTTAAATAAAATAAAAGAATATGAAAATATATTAAAATATTATAAAAATAGATTAGAAAAAATATCAGAAAAATATATAAGTGCGGATTCATTTTTTGGGATATCTAGCATAATAACATTAGATAGAGATGAAATAAATGTAACAAAAGGAAAAAACTTTAAAGGAGATAATATAGATGATGATGTATATTTTGATATAGCATCTATAACAAAATTATTTACTTTATTTTTATATTTTATTTTAGAAAATGAGAAAATAATAAATAGAGAAGAAAAAGTAACAGATATACTTCCTTATTATCAAAATTTAAAAGATTATAAAATAAATGATATTTTATATATGAAAGGTGAAATTAGAACTCAAAAACGAATAGATGCTTGTTTAAATAAAGAAGAAGCTTTAAATATTTTAAGTAATACTTATATTTATAATGATAATTTAAATATTTATAAATATACTGACATTGGTATTATTATTCTAGCACGTATAATAGAAGAAAAAATAAGTAGAATTTATAATAAAAAACTTTCATATAACGAAATAATGGATATGTTTTTATTAAAAAAATATAATTTTGAGTCAAGTTATATACCAAATGGAACAATAGGTGGTTCTGGAAGGTGCGATAATAAACCAAGTGATAGTAAAGCAAGAATTATAGGACCAACAGGGCATGCTGGAATATTTATGAAAAAAGAAGATGTAAAAAAAATAAGAGATTTATTATTTTATAAAAAAATATTTGCTGAAAAACAAATCGAATTATTATATAAAAGTTATCATAGACCAAAAGCTATAGCTGGTTTATATCAAAAAAATTTTGATATATCAAAAACATATGTCCCATCTTCTTATAGTAATAAAAGTTTTGCTAGTGAAGGTTATACAGGTTCAATATTATTATTTGATTTAGAAAATAAAATAATAAATGGAATATTTGTAGATGCTATAAAAGAAGGGCAAACAAAAAAATTAAAAAACTTTAAATACTATATTAATAAATATCAAAAAGAAGTGACAGATTTAAGTATAGAAGCAAAAGTATTAAAAAAAGTATATAATCAAATTTACTTTTAAACAAATGTTTGCTAATATATATATAGGTGGTAAAATGAAAATAGATAAAATTAAAAAATTAAAAAATGGTAAATATAAATTAAAATTAGAAGATGGAACTAGTATAACTACTTATGATGATGTAATAATAAAAAATAATTTACTTTATTCTAAAAATATGAGCATTAGTCTTCAAAAAACTATATATAAACAAACAGAATATTTTGATATATATAATAAAATAGTAAAAATGATTAGTACAAAATATAGAAGTGAAAAAGAAATTAGATTTTATTTAGATGATAAAAATATAAAAGAAAAAGAAAAAGAAGATATAATAGCAAAATTAAAGAAAAATAAATTAATAGATGATGATAGATTTATAAAAAGCTATATAAATGATAGACTAACATTATCAACTGATGGTCCTTATTTAATAGAAAAAAAACTATTAGAATATGTAAATAATATTAATAAAATAAAAGAACATATGGATGAAATAGATCAAAAAGAAGTAGAAAATAAACTAGCAAAATTAATAGATAAAAAAATTAAATTAAGTAAAGAATCAGATTATATGATAAAACAAAAATTATTAGGTCATTTTAAAAATAAAGGTTATGATACTAATATGATATTAAATATTTTAAATAAATATAAAATAGATAATAAAGAAATAATTAGTAAAGAGTATAAAAAAATATATAATAGATTGTCTAAAAAATATAGTGGTGAGGAACTTGTTTATAAAATAAAACAAAAATTATATACTAAAGGCTATAGTAATGAAGATATGCAAAATATTGATATAAATAGTCTAAATATGATAAAATAAAATAGTAGTAGGGGGTATTTATGAAAAAATATATTCCAAATATTTATAGTAAAAGTATATATACTATTAATTATGAAAAGTTAAAAAGTACAAAACTATTACTATTTGATTTAGATAATACAGTTATAAAACCACATGAAAAGAAAGCTACTAAAAAAGCAAAAGAACTATTTAAAAAATTAAAAAAAGAAGGATTTAATGTAGTATTATTCTCTAATAGTCCTAAAAATAGAGTAAAAAAAGTAGCTGAATATTTAGAGATAGATTATAATTATTTTTCATTAAAACCTTTAAAATATAGTTTTAATAAAATGAAGAATAAATATAATGTTAAGTATAACGAAATAGCAATCTTAGGAGATCAATTACTTACTGATATAATAGGTGGTAATAAATTAGGAATAAAAACTATTTTAGTAGATCCGATTTCAAAAGAAGATGGTATTTTTACTATTTTAAATAGAAGAAAAGAAAAGAAAATATTATCTGAATTACAAGATAAAAATTTATTTAAAAAAGGAAGATATTATGATTAAAAAATGTATTGGTTGTGGCTCTATTTTACAAGATAAAGAAGAAAATAAAATAGGTTATACATATTCATTAGATAAAGATTTATGTAATAGATGCTTTAGAATTAGAAACTATTCTGAATACACTAAAATGGATAGACCTAATAATGAATATATAGATATAATAAAAAATATAAATAAAACAGATGATTTAGTATTATTAGTAGTAGACATATTTATGATTCCTAAAAATATAGATGAAATTTTTAAATATATTAATAATAATGTATTATTAGTTTTAACTAAAAGAGATGTTCTTCCACTTTCTATTAAAAATGAAAATATAGAAATAGGTATTAGAAAAAAATTTAAAAATATAATAGATTATGAACTTATAAGTTCTTTAAAGAACTATAATTTAGATAGTTTATTTGAAAAGATAAATAAATATAAGAAAAGTAAAAATGTTTATGTGGTAGGATTTACTAATGCTGGTAAATCAACTTTAATAAATAAAATTATATATAATTATAGTGATTCTAATTTAGAAATAACAACAAGTATTATGCCATCTACAACATTAGATACTATAAAAATTGATATAAATGATAATTTGACATTAATAGATACTCCTGGATTATTAGTAGAAAATTCTTTAATGGATAAAGTAACTTCTAAAGAATTAAAAAAAATAATGCCTAAAAATGAAATAAGACCAATTACTTATCAAATAAAAGAAAAGCAATACATTGTAGTAGAAGATTATATTATTTTAGAAGTAAGTGATGTTTCTTTAACTATATATGCATCAAATAGTTTAAAAATAGATAGAAAATATAAAATAAAAGAGTATTATTCTAATATTCATGATTTAAAAGTTAATAATCAATTAGTAATAGAAGGACTTTTATATATTAATTTTAATAAAGAAACTAATGTGAAAATATATTCTAAATATAATATAGATGTATATTCTAGAGAAAGATTGTGGTAAAAGTAATGATTAAATTCATTATTTTTTTTTGGTATTTATTATGAAAATAGTAAAAAAATATAAAAATATGATATAAT
>CALVXR010000065.1 GCA_944371445.1 uncultured Bacilli bacterium | reverse complement strand
TGGATGAAGATGAATTTGAATGGACACTAACACCATATGATAATACACATAACTGGATACAGTGGTATACAACAAGTTATATAACAAGTAATAATAGTACATTTAGTACAGTAAAAGGATATGGACATGGAGTAAGACCAGTAATAAGTATAGACGAAAGTTCAGTAGTAAAAGAAGGAGACGGAACAAAAGCAAATCCATATATACTACTAAATGAAAGAACAGCAAATAGTGGCTCAAAAATAAATAGAGTAAAAGTCGGAGATTATGTATATTTAGATGAAAGTAATAATCCAAATAAATTTTCAGAAGAGTATGTAGCAAGAGACCTTAAATACAATACTACAAAAGATAAAGTAAGATATAGAGTAGTAAAGAAAAAATCTGATGGAACAGTAAAATTAGAAAGAGCAGATGTACTAAGAAATTTGGGAGGTACAGTAGCTATTAATTCTGGAATTTATGTACCATATTACTATAAAAATTCAGCAGATGGATGTTACTATAATACTACAGAAAAAAAATGGTATACATCAGGATGTACAAATAATAATATATTTAAATTAGAAGGAAACACAGAAGAATATAATTATCAAAATAGTATAAATATAGCTAATTTTCTAAATAGTAGTAGTAATAGTTTTTATAATTGGTATTCAGATAATACGAAAAATATGATACAAGAAACAGAATATGAAAGATTCACAGGAGGATATCAAAAAGACTACAGTAATTTAAATGATAATGAAACAGGAAGTTATCCAAGTACAACCAACGATGAAAAAGTAACTGCCAAAGTAGCTTTACCAACCTGGGGAGAAATGTATTCGGGAAATGATTTAAATATCACATATTGGTATATAAACAGATGGAATGGCTCTTCTTATTATGTGTCGCATGTGCACAACTACGGATTTGCACGTGATTACTGTGCTAGCGCCATTTGGCTTGCGGTCCGCCCAGTAGTCACTTTAAAATCAAATGTTAAAATATCTTCAGGAGAAGGGACAATGACAAAGCCATATAGTTTATCAATGTAAAAAAAGGTAAATATCTAATATAAAACGACACAATATTCTGTGTCTTTTTTTTATAATATTTTTGGTGATTATATGAAAATATATATTGACTTATTATTTTTTATAAATTTTGCCTTTGATTTCTTACTTTTATTAACCACATCTATAATACTGAAAAGAAATGCTTCCATAAATAGAATATTAATATCTTCATTTATAGGAGGTTTATCATTACTTGTACTTTTCATAAATATAAATACAATAGAATTATTTATATTTAAAATAATAATAAGTATATTAATGATAATAGTGGCTTTTTCATATAAAAATATAAGGTATACAATAAAAAATTTATTATACTTTTATACATCTAGTATAGTATTAGGAGGTTTTTTATACTATTTAAATATAGAATTTTCATATAAACATGAAGGAATAATATTTTATCATAATGGACTATCTATAAATTATATAATTCTTATAATACTATCACCAATAATTTTATATTTATATATAAGACAGTTTAAAAGTTTTAAAACATACTATAATAAATATTATGAAATAAAAATATATTTAGATAATAATAAAATAATAAGTGCAACAGCATACTTAGATACAGGTAATACACTTTGTGATCCATATTTCAATTATCCTGTCATATTACTTAATAAAAAGAAAATGATTTATGATATAAATGAATTTGGGATGATATTAGTACCATATAAAACAATAACTGAGGAAAATATTTTAAACTGTATAAAAGTAAAAAGAATAGATATTAAAGGAGTTGGTATAAAAGAAAAAGTATTACTAGGACTTATTGAAGATAATATAAAAATTGATGGAATAGATTGTATTTTAAACAATAAATTAATGGAGGGATAAATGCTTGAAAAAATAAAAAAATTAATACTATGTATTTTAGATGAAAATGAAAACATATTTTTTGTAGGTAGTGCTGATAAATTAGCTGAACCACTTTCTATAGAAGAAGAACAAAAATATGTAGACATGTTCTTAAATGGTGATATGAAAGCAAAAAATAAATTAATAGAGCATAATTTAAGGTTAGTTGTTTTTTTAGCTAAAAAATATGAAAATACAGGTGTTGATTTAGAAGATTTAGTTTCTATTGGAACAATAGGTTTAATAAAAGGGGTAAGTACTTATAAAAATGACAAAAATATTAAACTTGCTACATATGCATCAAGGTGTATTGATAATGAAATATTAATGTTTTTAAGGAAGAATAAGAGAAGAAAGGGGGAAGTTTCCTTTGAAGATAATTTAAGTTATGATGCTGAAGGAAATGAATTACATTTAGAAGATATACTTGGAACAGAAGCGGATATTGTTACCAAAAATATAGAAAATAAAACTGAAAGAAAAATATTATATGAAGAAATAAGTAAATTAAAAGGTAGAGATAAAGAAATAATGATACTTAGATATGGACTAGGTGGCTGTAAAGAAATGACTCAAAAAGATGTTGCAAAAAAATTAGGAATTAGTCAGTCATATATATCAAGAATAGAAAAAAAAGTAATAAAGAAACTACAAACATTAACAAAGATTTAAAATACTTGTTTGTAGTTTTTTTCTATTTTTTTACTTCTTTTACTAGTATTTTTAACTATTTTTTGGTATATTATATATAGATTTATTTAATATGATATAAATTAGGGAGATGAATTTATGTATCATTTTATAGGAATAAAAGGTTCAGGTATGAGTGCGCTAGCGCAAATTATGAAAAAACTTGGATACAATGTTCAAGGAAGTGATGTTACTAAACATTTTTTTACTGAAGAAGGATTAATTAATTTAGATATAAAAGTACTTCCTTTTGACGAAAATAATATTAAAGAAGGAATGAAAATAATCAGAGGTGCTACTTTTGGAGATGAACATGTTGAAGTTAAAAAAGCAAAGGAACTTAATCTTCAAATGTATACATATTCTGAGATGGTAGGAATATTAACTAAAAAATTTAAAACTATATGTATAGCAGGTTGTCACGGAAAAACTACTACAACATCAATGATGGCACATGTTTTAGATAAAATAAAAGGTGCAAATTATCTAATAGGGGATGGAACAGGAAATGCTAGCTTAGATAATGAGTATTTTGCTCTTGAATCATGTGAATATAGAAGACATTTTTTAAACTATACTCCAACATATGCAATAATTACTAATATAGATTTAGACCACGTAGATTATTTTAAAGGAATTGATGATGTAATAGATGCATACAGAGAGTATGCTAATAAAGCTGAAAAAATGATTATAGCATGTAGTGATGATCCTTATACTCATTCGCTTGAAGTAAATAAACCAATATTCTATTATGGTTTAGGAGAAGATAGTGATATAATTGCTAAAAATATAGAGTATAAAAATGATGGAACAGCATTTGATGTGTTTGTGGAAGATAATTATTATGGTCATTTTGATCTTCCAATATTTGGAAAACACATGCTTTTAGATGCTCTTGCTGTAATAAGCGTTTGTTATTACGAAAGATTAGAAGCTAAAGAAGTTGCAAAAGTATTTAAAACATTTACTGGTGCTAAAAGAAGATTTTCAGAAACAAAAGTAGGAGAAAATGTAATAATAGATGATTATGCTCATCATCCAAACGAAGTGAAAGCCCTAATAGGCGCTGTAAGACAAAAATATTCTGATAAAAAATTAATAGGAATATTTCAACCACATACTTTTTCTAGAACTAAAGAATTTGCAGATGATTTAGTAAAAGTATTTAAAAATTTAGATAAAGTGTATCTTTTACCTATTCATCCAGCACGTGAAAAACAAGAAGATTTTGAAGGTGTTACATCAGATTTAATTATAAATGAATTAGAAAATGGATACAAATTTCCAGAACAAGTTAAAGATATAATTGAAGATGCAAATGCAGTGTATGTATTTATGAGCCCAAATGATATTGAAAATTTAGAATTAGAATTAAAAGAAGGATTGGAAAAAATGAAAAAACTATAAATAAAATATTTAAGTAAAATAAATAATAATCAATATTAAAAATTAACTAAGCAGAAATAAAAAAACTGCTTAGTTTTTGTATTAAAAATATAGAAATAGTCATTTGTGATTAAATAATTAATGTGATATAGTTGCCTTTAAGGAGGCGATAAAATGATATATCCAAATATAAAAGATAAAAAAACATTTAAAGAATATCAAAAAACAAATCCAGATTTTATAATACCATTAATGTATGATGTAATAGGCAGAAACATACTAAAAAATAATAAAAAAATATTACAATTAGTAATAAATAATGTATTAGATACTAATTTTAGATTAGAAGATATAATAATAAAAGATGGAAGGCTAAAAAAACAATATAAAAAAGAAAAAGGAAGAGAATGCGATGTATTAGTAGAAATAGGAAGACATGTAATAAATATAGAAATAAATAAAAGATATACAAATACTAAAGATAGAAAAAATATGAGTTATGTAGGAAACTTATATAATAATTACTATGATTATGAAATATGTCAAATAAATATTAATGATTATGATATATTTAAAGAAGGACAAGAAATATATGTGTCAATGATAAAAGAGATAAAAAAAGGGCTTGAAAGAATAGAAAATTTAAAAATATATGATTTAAACGCTTTAAAAATTTAAAGAAAAATGTTATACTAACAGTAGAAGATACGATAAAGACTTTATAGCTTTAATGAAAATATTTGAAAGTAAATCAAGAAAAGAAATAGAAAAAGAAATAAAGGATAGTATTCTTCTAAAGGAGGTATACGAAATGCAAGATAAATTAAGTAGAGAAGATTTTGTATTAGAAAGATTTCCAGATGAACTACTTCATGAACTAGAAAAGAAAGAAATAAAAGAAGAATTAGAAAAAGCGAAGAATGAGGCAGAAAAAGCAAAACAAGAAATAGAAAAAGCAAAGGAAGAAGGAATAAAGCAAAGAAATCAAGAACTAATAAAATCTATGACTAAGAAAGGAATGAGCAAAGAAGAAATTGCTAGTATATTAGATATTGATATAAAAAAAATAAACAATTAAGATATTATACTGAAAAAATGTAATATTGTGTATAATCTTTAATATTAAAAAGTTATTAATATTAAGTTTAATTAATAACTTTTTTTTGATATACTTATATGTAGGTGATTATATGATTCTAGAAAAATATATAAATGAAAATAGTATAGTAATTACAACTAATAATATTAAAAATAATTTTTTAGAAAAAATAAATAGTGAAGGAAAAATGACTAATCTAAAATTTTATGAATTAAGTGAAGTAGTTAAAAATTATACATTTGAACTAGATGAAAATGTTTTGTATGAAATAGTAAAAGAATTTAATTTTAAGATAATATATGCTGAGAAAATATGGAAATATATATATGATATAGAAGATAAAGATTACGATTCTGATAAATTAAATGATATTTTAAAAGTTAAAAAATATTTAAAAGAAAATAGTTTAATTCATGAAGATAAAACATTTAAAAAATATTTTAATAATAAAAAAATATATTTATACGGATATAATAATTTAAATAATATAGAGCAAAGAGTAATAAATAATTTAAAAGTAAATAATGAAGTAATTATATTAACTGATGATAATAATAAATGCGATAAAATAACAATTACAAAATGTGATGAAATGGAATATGAAGTAATTAATCTAGTTTCTACAATTAAAAGATTACTTTTAAAAGGTATAAATAAAAAAAATATAAAAATAAATATACCAAATAATGATTATAGATTATATATAAAAAAAATATTTAATATATTTGGTATTACTTATTCATTAAATGAAACAATATCACTTTATTCTTTTGATATGACTAGATATTTTTTGAAACTTATAAAAGAAACAAATTATGAAGAATCACTTACAATAATAAGAGAAAATTATGATTTAGATAATGATATTTTATTAAAGGTATATAACAAAATCTCTAATTATGCATATTTGTATTCACTTAAAAATGATAAGTTATCATATGAAATACTAAAATACAATTTAAAAAATTCTAAAATAAATATATCTTCAAATATAAATGAAATTCATGAAATAAATATAGAAAAAGAAATAATAGATGATAATGATCATGTATTTATATTAGGTCTTATGAATACAGTTTTTCCAAAATATCAAAAAGATGATGATTTCTTATTAGATACTGAAAAAAAAGAAATCAATATATTATCACATAGTGAATATAATAAAATTATTAATGATAACTTAATAAAAAAAATAAAAAGTATAAAAAATATTTATATTACTTATAGCACATCTCAAAATGGAAAAGAATTTACGAAATCAAGTTTTATA
Source organism: uncultured Bacilli bacterium (assembly GCA_944371445.1). GTDB lineage: Bacteria > Bacillota_I > Bacilli_A > RF39 > UBA660 > RUG12867. Next base: position 12,820 of record CALVXR010000065.1, on the reverse strand, counting down.
GATAAACTTTCTTCAGAAATAAATATAAGTGAAGAAAAGTATATATATGATTATAATGAAAGAAATTATAATGATTATTTGTTATCCAAAAACTTAGATAATTATGTAAGATATGGTGAAGTATCTGATGAATTAATATTACTTTATAATAATATAAAATCAAATTATAATACTTATGATCATAGCTATAAAAAAATAGACAAGAATTTATTATATAAATATTTAAACAATGAACTTAATTTATCTTATTCATCTATTGATACCTTCTTTAAATGTCCATTTAAGTATTATATAGAAAATATTCTTAAAATAAATGAAACAAAAGAAAATACTTTAAGTTTAGTTGTAGGAAATTTAGTTCATAATGTTTTATGTATTATATTTAGAGATAATAGATTAGATTATGAAAATGTTATAAATGAAGTAATCGAAGATTTGGAGATAGAAATAACATCTAAAAATAAATTCTATTTAAATAAATATAAAAAAGAAATACTTAAATTAATAGAAATTATTAAAAATCAAAATGAAAATTCAGAGTTTAAAGGAACATATTATGAAAATAGATTTAAATTAGATAAATCTAAAACACTTAAAATAACATTAAAAGGTTTTATTGACAAAGTGCTTACTTTTAAAGATGAAATAAATACTTATGTAATAGTTATAGATTATAAGACAGGAAAAATAGAGACAAATTTTAATCCAGTAATATATGGTATTAATATGCAGCTTTTAATATATTTAAAACTACTTAAAGAAAACAATATAGGTCTTTTTGCGGGGGCTTACTGGCAAAATATATTAAGTGATGTTCTTACAAAAGAAGAAGGAAAAACTTATGAAACTGTTTTAAGAGATAATTATAGATTAGATGGATATACATTAAATAATTCTTCTTTAGCGCATTCTATTGATACAAATATAGAAAATAGTTATATAAAAGGATTAAAACTAAAAAAAGATGGAGAATTTTATTCTACTTCTAAAGTTTTAAGTGATTTAGAAATAGATAAATTACTTGAAATAACAAGTGATAATATAGATAAATGTATAGAATCTATAGAAGATAGTTCATTTGATATAAAACCTTTAAAAATAGGATTTGATGAAGAATTAGGGTGCAAATTTTGTAAATATAAGGATATTTGTTTTAAAACAGATGAAGATATAAAATTAGTAAAAGAATATAAAAAACTAGAGTTTTTAAAAGGTGATGAAGATGAGTAAAACAATGTGGACAGAAGCGCAGCTTAAAGCAATTTATACGGAAGGTAAAAATATACTAGTATCAGCAGGTGCTGGTTCTGGTAAAACTGCGGTTTTAACAGAAAGAATAATAGAAAAATTAAAAAAAGGAGTAAGTGTAAAAAATTTAATAGTACTTACCTTTACCAATGCATCTGCTTTTGAAATGAAAGAAAGAGTAAGAAGTAAATTATTAAAAGAAATAGAAAATAATCCTAAATTAAAAGATCAGTTAGAACTTTTAGACGATGCGTCAATATGCACCTTTGATAGTTTTAGTCTTAGTTTAGTAAAAAAATATCATTATTTACTTAATTTAAGTAAAGAAATATCTATTACAGATGCAGCTGCACTAAAAATAGAAAAAGAAAAAATATTAGATGAAATACTTGATGATTTATATGAAAAAGAAGATAACAGTTTTTTATCATTACTTGATAAATTTACAATGAAAGATGATAAAAAAATAAAAAATGCCATTTTAAAAATAGATGAAAAACTAGAAGTATTAGAAAATAAAGAAAAGTATTTAGATAGTTATATAACTACTTATTATAGTGAAGACTTTATAAAAAACAATATTAATAAATATACTGAAATAATAAAAAATAAAATAGAAAATGTTAATAAATATATGTTCTCTTTAGAAAACGTATGCAAAGGAGAATTATTTAATTGGTTTCAAAAAGTGTATGACTCTTTAAACTTTTTAGAAAAAGTAGAAACTTATGAAGATATATGCATAATAACTAATATAAAACTTCCTACAGTTACTAGAAGTAAAAAAATAGATGAAGAAGATTTAGAAGAAGTAAAAGAAATATACAAAAAATTAAAAACAGAAGTAGATTCTATTAAAAAAATGTGTGTATATAAAAACACTAATGAAATGGTAAATGAAATATTAAATACTAAAGAAGATGTAAACATAATAGTTAAAATTTTAAAAGAATTTAATAAAAAAGTAATGAATTTTAAAATAGATAAAAATATTTTTGAATTTTCTGATATAGGAAGATTTGCTATTAAGCTTTTAGAAGAAAATAAAAATATTAAAGACTATTATGTAAATAACATAAATGAAATAATGATAGATGAATATCAAGACACTAACGATATAGGAGAATATTTTGTATCACTTATATCAAATAATAATGTATATATGGTTGGTGATGTTAAACAGTCAATATATGGTTTTAGAAATGCTAATCCTAAAATATTTATGGAAAAATATGATAAATATAAAGGAGATATTGGAATAAAAATTGATCTAATGCAAAACTTTAGATCAAGAAGTGAAGTATTAGATGCTGTTAATTTAATATTTGAAGATTTGATGAGTAAAGAAATAGGTGGAGCAGATTATTTAGATGGTCATCAAATGATATTTGGAAATAAAACTTATGATGTTCATAAAAATAAATTATCACAAGATTTAGAAATACTTGATTATCATTTTGAAAAAGGAATTTATAAAAAAGAAGAAATAGAAGCTTTTTTAATTGCTCATGATATTGAAGAAAAAATAAAAAATGGATTTACTGTTTTAGATAAATTGACTGGAGAAATGAGACCTCTTAAGTATGAAGATATTGTTATATTAATGGATAGAAAAACCAATTTTGATTTGTATAAAAAAATATTTACTTATAAAAAAATTCCTACTATACTTCATAAAGAAGAAAAGTTTGAAGGATCAGATGAAATTTTCGTTATAAAAAATATATTACTTATGATTTTGTGTATTAAAGATTTTAGTTATTATAATGATTATTTTGAACATACTTTTGTAAGTATAGCCAGATCTTTTTTATTTAATTTTACTGATGAAGACATTATGCAATTATTTAATAAAAGTAAAGAAAATAATAGTTTACTTTATAATGAATTTAAAAAGGATGAAAAATTTAAAGATTTTTATGATAAATTTGAAAAAGTATTAGCCAAGGAAAGTATTTTACCTATACATTTATTAGTAAATGAGATATATGAAATATTTGATTTTTATAAGCATATAAATGAAACTAATTTAGTAGAAATAAAAAATTATAAACTAATGTATATTTTATCTTCATTAGAGTCTTTATCTAAAATAGGATATGATTTAAAAGAGATAACTGAATATTTTGATGAAATATTAAACAAAGGTTCAAAAGCTACATTTAAGTTACCAGTGAGTGCTAAAAGTGCTGTAAGTTTAATGAGTGTTCATACTTCTAAAGGTCTTGAATTCCCACTCTGCTATTATAGTGGACTTTATAAAAAATTTAATAAAGATGAAGAAAAAGAAAGATTTTTATATAATAAGAACTATGGTATAGTTATTCCTATATTTGATGAAGGAATAAAAAATACATTTTATAAAGATTTAATAAAATATGAAAATAATAAAGAGGATATATCAGAAAAAATAAGATTATTTTATGTAGCGCTTACTCGTGCTAAAGAAAAACTTGTATTAGTTACAAGTCTATGTGATAGTAAAATAGAAAATGAAGAACTTACTGAAAATGATAAATTAAATATTCAAAGTTTTCATAATATGCTTGAATATATAAAAAATAAATTATCATCATATATAAAAAGTATCAATTTAGATAATATTGGTTTAGATAGTAATTATTTAAATAGTAAAGAAAAAATAGATTTTTCTAAATTAGTAAAAAATCAAAACAATTTAGATGAAACTAAAGTAATTATGAGCAAAGAGGAAATAAAAGAAAAACATTTTAGTACTTCACCTATAATAATAACTAAAGAAGTAAAAGAAAAAATGGAATTAGGAAATAAAATTCATGAATATTTAGAATATATTGATTTTAATAATAGGATAGAAGAATATAAAAAATATGAAATATCAGATTTTTATATAAATAAAATAGAAGCTTTATTTGAAAAGAAATTTATGATTAATATAGAGAATGCTAATATTTATAAAGAATATGAATTTGTTTATTATGAAAATGAAATAAAAAAACATGGAATAATAGATTTATTTTTAGAATTTGAAGATAAATTTGTGGTAATAGACTATAAATTAAAAGAAATAGATAAAAAAGAATATATTAATCAGGTAAATGGGTACATTAAATATTTAAAGACTATATCTAATAAAAAAGCAGACGGATATATTTACTCACTTTTAGATGAAAAATATATAAAAGTATAAATATTTAAATAATTTAATATGACAATTATGGTTAAAATTTAGTAATAAAAGTAAGGCAGTATAGTTGCGGAATATATTTATTGATGGTATAATTATGATGAGGTTGATAATATGAAAAAAACATATTTAATTATTGTTCTTTTATCATCGTTTATAATTTTATTTACTAATATAGACGTACAAGCAGCAAAAAAACGTTTAGCAACTTGTACATATAAAACTAGTGCGGAAAAGATAAACGGCGTATTAGAGGGTGTAAATATTGTTGTAGATGTTTATGATGATGAAAGTGTAAAAGCCAAAATTAATTTAGGAAATTGGTCAGATACGCCTTCTACTGGTGATTTAATATCAAACACGGGTTTTTATCAACAATTTGACAGAAATACTTTTAAGAAAAATGGCGAATTTTACAAAAAATTTAAAGAAGATAATACATGTCCTAAAATGCAATTTATTTTTTATCTTAATACTAGCCAGCTTCATTTTAATGTTGGGGGTGGACGTGTTTCAGATAATCTTCCAAATGAAACTGTTACACCAATTATAACTAATAAAGATGATAGTGTATTAGAAGAAGAAATAATCTGTGAAAAAACTAGTGTTTTAGATACGGATGAAGAAATAACTGTAAAATTTTATAAAGTAGGAAATAAAAATATGTTTAGTGTAGATGAGGGTCCTCGTGGATCGCATGTTGCTGAAGAAAATGGAATTGCTGTAGGTAACATATCAAGTTATAGAATAAGGGAAGAAGATAAAAAAATATATTGGGATAAAAATAAGTGTAAAGAAAGTAAGCTTTATGTTGCTAGAACTGATTCTGTTTCTAATGATTCATTTACATTTCAAACAATAGAGCCTGATGAACTTGCTAATGCAGCTGGAAATAATAGCTGTGAAAATGCTGGTAAAGGTGGATGCCTCCCAGAAGGAGGAAAAGGCGAAGCAGTAACAGATATATGTGGTATTTTTACAAGTGATATGATTGATTTAGCAAAAAAAATAGTAGGTTATGTTCAAATTGGAACAGTCTTTCTAGCACTTGTTCTAGGAATACTAGACTTTGTGGGAGCAATAGGTAGTGATAAAGATAATGCATTTAAAGATGCTGGAAAAAAATTCTTAAAAAGACTTATTGCAGTTGCGTTAGTGTTCTTAGTGCCTGCACTACTTGGAATAATTTTGAATTTTATTAGCGTTGCTAATGAATGTAATGTTGAAATATTTGGATAGTAAAACTATCCTTTTTTCTTTGTAAAAAATGTGCTATAATTTTATAAGGTGGTTTTATGAGTAAAATAAAAGTGATGGATACAATATTATCAAATAAAATTGCTGCTGGAGAAGTTGTAGAAAGATGTTCTTCTGTAGTTAAAGAACTTGTAGAAAACGCAATAGACGCTAAAAGTACGATTATAAAAATTGAACTTATAGATGCAGGAACAAAATTGGTTAAAGTTATAGATAATGGCATAGGAATGGAAAAAGAAGACGCTGTTATTTGTTTTGAAAGACATGCAACTAGTAAATTAATTGATGAAGAAGATTTATATCGAATAGAAACATTAGGTTTTAGAGGTGAAGCACTTCCTTCTATAGCTTCTGTAAGTAAAGTAGATTTAAAAACATCTACAGGTGGTGTTGGAACAAATGTTAAAATAGAAGGTGGAAAAATAATAAGTATAGATTCGTGTGATGCAAGAAAAGGTACAATTATTGAAATAAAAGATTTATTTTATAATACACCTGCTAGATTAAAACATATGAAAAGTCTTTATACAGAATTAGCGTCAGTTACTGATTATATAAATAAACTTGCACTTTCATATCCAGAAATACAGTTCGTATTAAAAAACAATAATAATATAATATTGAATACTGATGGTAGTGGCAATAAACTCAAAACGTTTTCGTCAGTATTTGGGATGAATACTACTAGAAAGATGGTAAAAATAGAAGGTGAAAATGATGATTATTATGTAGAAGGATATATTTCACTTCCAGAAATTCAAAGATCTAGTAGAAACCATATGATCATAATAGTAAATGGAAGAATAGTTAGAAATACTGAATTAAATAGAACAATAAACGATGCTTATCACGGCTATAAACCTGATAATAGATATCCTATTGTTATGATAAATATAACTGTAGATCCAAGTTTAATAGATGTTAATATTCATCCTACAAAAATGGATATTAAATTTAGTAAGTTTGAAGCATTAAATGATTTAATTGAAAATTTAGTAAGAAATGCATTAAAGCCTAAAACATTAATTCCAGAAGTAAAAGAGGTAGAAGAAATAGATTATGAAAGAGAAGAAATTACTATAAATGAAGACTTTATTGTAAAAGAGCCAGTAATTAAATATGAAGAATTAACACTTGATCTAAGTAGAGAAGAAAGTACTATCGCAAAAGAACCAAAAAAAGAAGAAACTGCTAATATAAAAAGATTACCAGAACTTTATCCATTAGCTGCAGCTTTTAATACATATATAATTTGTCAAAACGAAAAAGGACTATATTTAATTGATCAACATGCTGCTAAAGAAAGAATAAACTATGAAATAGTTTTAAAAAAATTAAACGATAATAATGAAAAAAAGATTCAACTTTTATTTCCAATTACAATAGAACTAACTGGTAGTGAAAATATAATATTAAAAGAAAATTTAGAACTTTTAAAAAATATGAAATTTGATATAGAAGAGTTTGGAATAAATTCTGTAATAGTTAAATCACATCCAGCATGGCTTACTAGATTTAACGAAGAAAAAGCAATAAGAAAGATAATAGATTTAGTTATAGAAAAAGAAAAAAACTTTGATTTAAGTAAGTTTCAAGATCATGTTGCTGCTACTATGGCGTGTAAAATGTCCATAAAAGCAGGCGATAAAATAACTATAGAAGAAATGGAAAACTTAATAAATGATTTAAGAAAATGTGAAAATCCATTTAACTGTCCACATGGAAGACCAACAATAATATTTTATTCTATAAATGATTTAGAAAAATTATTTAAAAGAAGTGGATTTGATAATAAAAAATAGAAAGAGGTTTTTATGGATTATGTATATTTAATAGTGCCAATTTTGTCACTAATATTATGTCAAATAACAAAATTTATAATAGAATCAGTACAAAAAAAAGAAATAATTATAGGAAGACTTATAAATGGTGCCGGTGGAATGCCAAGTACTCATACAACTTTTTCCTTTTCATTAACATTTACAATAATGATATATGAAGGAATAACATCTCCATTATTTGCAATAGCTCTTATATTTTCAATGATAGTAGCATACGATGCTATGGGAGTTAGAATGGAATCTGAAAAACAAGCAGTTGCTATAAATCAAATAGTAAATAAAATGTTTAAAAATAAGCCAAAAGACTGGTATACTAACTTAAAAGAAGAAATAGGACATGAACCACTTGAAGTAATAATGGGAATATTCTTTGCTTTTTTAAGTAGTACATTAATAAATTATATTATTTTATTTTTACAATAAAATACGACAAAAAATTATTTATAAATTAGTTATATTAAAATAGGTGATAGTATGAAATATATAAAGCCTATTTTATTATGCATAATTTGTGGTTTTTCAATGGGATTATTTCTTTATAGTTCCTATGAAAAAAAAGATGCGATAAAACCAGTATTTGAAAATAAAGAAAAATTATATTTCTTAAAAGTTGGAACTTATAAGACAGAAAATGAAATGACACAAAGTTTAAAAAATACATCTAATTATATATATAGAATTAAAGATAATAATTACATAGCTTATCTTGCAATAACTAATAAATATGAAAATATAGAAAAAATAAAAGGATATTTTAAAAAAATGGGGTATATTGTAAGTGAAGAAGAAATATACATAGAAAATAGTAGCTTTATAGAAATACTTTCTACATATGATGAAATGCTTATGAATACGGAAGATGATAAAGTTATAGAAAATATAATAATAGGTGTTATAAACAAATATAAGGAGACTTTTAATGAATAATGTAAAAATAAAAGATTTACCAGTTTTAGATAGACCTATAGAAAGACTTATAGAATTAGGTGCTGAAAATTTAAGTAATGAAGAATTACTTGCAATTATAATAAAAACTGGAACAAAAAATAATTCTGCTAAAATACTTGCTATGCAAATATTAAAAGAAGTAAAAAAAATTCAAAATCTAAAATATATAACATATGATAGTTTAAAAAAAATAAATGGAATAGGTACTTCAAAAGCTGCTTCCATTTTAGCACTTTCAGAACTTTCTAAAAGAATAAATAGTAATCAAAGTAGTTTGCAAAGTATTAAACTTAATAATACTAATATAGTTTTTGAATATTTTAAAGAAAAATTAGATGGAAAAATGCAGGAACATTTTTATGTAATATATTTAGATAATCATACCAAAATAATAAAAGAAAAATTATTATTTATTGGAACATTAAATTATAGTTTAGTTCATCCAAGAGAAATATTTAAAGAAGCATTACTAGTTAATGCTTCATCAATTATATGTGTTCATAACCATCCTAGTGGTAATTGCATACCTAGCAAAGAAGATATAAGTATAACTAATAAATTAATCGCTCTTGGAAAAAACTTAGGAATTAATATAATAGATCATATAATAATAGGAACTAATAAATATTATAGTTTTTATGAAAATGGAAATATTTAGAAATTTTACTACTCAAAAAAACTATTTTATATTATAATAATGTGTAGGTGATTTTATGTATAGAAAAAGAAAAGGAAACCAGAATAATTTAATACTTTTTATAATATCATTCGCACTTTTTTTAAGCGTTATTAGTGTAAATATGTTTTATAAAAGAAACTTAAATTTTTCAGAAAGAATTTTAAAAGATAGTGAAGTTTTTTTAACTAAGATAATATATGCACCATTTAAATATGCTAAAGATCAAGTTAAATTATTTGAAACCAAAAAAGCATTAATAAAAGAAAATAATAATTTAAAAAGAAAAAGTGATAAAATAGAATATAATGAAGCTAGGATAGATGAATTAGAAAACGAAGTAAAAAAATTAAAAGAACAATTAAAACTAAATTCTACTCTAGGTGAAAAAGAAGTATTAAATGCAACCGTAATTGGTAGAAAATTAGATGGCTTTTATCAAACTATTAATATTGATAAAGGAAAGAAAAACGGAGTCATAGAAGGAATGGCTGTTATAAATAGCGAAGGACTAATTGGTACAGTTAATAAAATAGGAAATTATAGCAGTACAATAGATTTATTAACTAGCGATACATTTGATAAAATTTCAGTTAGAATAAAAGTAAATGATTATTATGTATATGGTCTTTTGAGTGGCTATAATAGTAAAAAAAATGTGTTTATATTAGAAGGAATTGCTGATAATTCAAATATACCAGAAAATTCAGTTGTTACTACAACAGGAATGGGGAAAACTTTCCCATCTGGTCTTTTAGTTGGAAAAGTAAAAAAAGTAACTACTGATAATTTTGATTTAGCTAAAATAGTAGAAGTAACACCAGCTGCAAACTTTAAAAACTTGGATTATGTTTCTGTAGTAAAAAGGGATGAAAATTATGATAGCTAGTATATATATTATATCTATAATTCTTCAAAGCGTATTAAGTAATTTTTTAAGTACACCTAATACAATTTTACATCCTTTATTTTCGCTTAGTGCTTTAATAGTGGTTTTTCCTTACTTTAAAAATAAAAATAATTATCTATTTTCAGCTTTTATATATGGAATGTGCTATGACATTTTATTTTCAGAAATGCTTTTTATTAATTCATTTCTATTCTTTTTGCTAGCAGTCGTTATTCTTATTTTAAATAAACAATGGAATAATACTTTATTTAATATTGTTTTATTTCAAGTAATAACAATTTTTATATATCAAAATATTATGTATTTCTTAGTAGCAATCATAACTAAAATAGAATGGAATAGTATAAAAAGCTTTTCATTAGTATTAAATAGTTTATTAGTAAATATATTATATGTAATGCTTATTTATATAATTACAAATAAAATAAGTGAAAAATTTAAAATAGAAAAAATATACTAAAAAGTTCAAAAATTAGGAACTTTTTTATTTGAAAAATTATATTGACAAACTATTGTTCGCGTTATATAATTTAAATGTAATAAAATATTTTACTTGGTTAAAAAAAGAATATATGTTAAAATGGTTGTAGGTGATTTTATGGAACAATTAAATAGAAGTGAACTTAGAAAAAAAATAATGACAATTTTATACCAAATAAGTATTTATGAAAAAGGTAAGATAGAATACAATGTTGATGAAGTTATTAAAGAAGTAGCAACTATTGATAATGAATTTATTAAAAATATTGTTTATGGAGTTATAACTTATAAAGATGAAATAGATTCTTTGGCAAATAAATATTTAAAAGATTGGAGTATAGATAGACTTGGAAATACTGATAAAGCTATTTTAAGACTTAGTATCTATGAACTTTTATATACAGATACTCCACCTATAGTAAGCATTAATGAAGCTATAGAACTTGCTAAAGATTATAGTGATGATAGTGTAAGAAAAATGATAAATGCTACTTTGGATGCTATTTATCATGAAAAGGTTGAAAATGGAAAATAAGTATTTATCAGTAGCAGCCTTAACAAAATATTTAAAATATAAATTTGATAGCGATGAACATTTAAGAAAAGTATTTTTAAAAGGAGAAATATCTAATTTAAAAAAACATTCAACTGGACATTTATATTTTTCTATAAAAGACGAAAGTAGTAAAATAAATGCAATTATGTTTAGTAGTCAAGCAAAAAAAATAGATTTTGATCCAGAAGAAGGAACTAAAATATTAGTTAGTGGAAGAATAAGTATTTATGAAAGTACTGGAAGTTATCAAATATATGTTGATGAGATGCAAAAAGATGGCGTTGGTAATTTATATGCTGAATTTGAAAAGTTAAAGAAAAAACTTTCTATGGAGGGTTTGTTTGATGAAAAACATAAGAAAAAAATACCTAAAATACCAACAAAAGTAGGAATAGTAACTGCACCTACTGGTGCTGCTATTAAAGATATTTTATCTACTATAGAAAGAAGATATCCACTATGTGAAACATATTTATTTCCTAGTTTAGTACAAGGTGAATATGCTAAAGAAGACATTGTAAGAAAAATTAAACAGGCTGAAAATTATGATTTAGATGTTTTGATAGTAGGTAGAGGTGGCGGCTCTATTGAAGATTTATGGGCATTTAATGAGGAAATAGTAGCAAGAGCTATTTATGAATGCAAAATTCCAGTTGTAAGTGCAGTGGGACATGAAGTAGATTTTACAATAGCAGATTTTGTAGCAGATTTAAGAGCACCAACACCAACAGGAGCTGCTGAAATGGTAGTACCTAATATAGCAGACTTAGAAAGACTATTATCTCAGTTTAGAATAAGGCTTAATGAATCTATTAGTAAAAAATTAAAACTATGTAAATTAAGATTTAATAAGTCACAAAATTCTTATATTTTAAAAAATCCTATGATTTTATATGAAAATAAAAAGCAGCAAATAGATATTATGAAGGAAAAAATAAATGGTTATATAACTAATAAATTAGAAAAAGAAAAGATGTATTTAAGTAAACTTAGAGAACATTATTTACTCTCAAATCCTAGTGCACTATATGAAAATAAAAAACAAAAAATAGATATTATGAAGGAAAAAATAAATAGTTATATGATTAATAAACTAGAAAAGGAAATGATGCATCTAAATAAACTTAAAGAACATTATTTACTTTCAAATCCTAGTACGCTATATGAAAAACAAAAAATAAATTTATATAATATGATTGATAAATTAGAAGTTATTAATCCATTAGGAATATTAAAAAGAGGTTATAATGTAACTTATAATAATAAAAAACTTGTAAAAAGCATAAAAGATGTAAAATTAAATGACAATATAAGTATAAGAATGCATGATGGTATTATAAATGCTTGTGTATTAGATATAAAGGAGAATTAGCATGGATAAAAAAGATAAAAAATTTGAAGAAAAAATAAATGAGCTTGAAAAACTTATAAATGAGCTTGAAAATGGCAATGTTGATTTAGAAGATTCTATAGATAAATATGTAGAAGCAATGAATTTAGCAAAAGAATGTGACCAAAAATTAAAAACCATTGAAGAAAGAGTTAGTAAAATTATTTCTGAAAATGGTGAAATAAATGATTTTGATTTAGAAGGATAGTATGTAAATACTATTTTTTTATATACTAGGAAAGTGCTTTACAAAGCAAAATATAGACTATTAATAAAACTTAATTAAAAGAGCACGAAAAAACTCGGATAAAAAAATCCGTTTTTTTTTATTTAAAAGTATTAATAATC
>CALVXR010000064.1 GCA_944371445.1 uncultured Bacilli bacterium | reverse complement strand
AAAATTTATTTACATTCTAACTCCAAAAATTTTAAAAATTACTGTTTTTGGAGTCTTTTGGCGTGGGATTATTTCCATTTATGACAAAACTATTAAAAAGTGCTTGACTTTTTATAGTTAGCCTCCTAATAAATCATATCTATCAAATGTTATTCCTTTTATACTACCATTTTTTATATCATTTAGGATAATATTGTAAACTTTTTCATAATCTATTTCTCCGCCCTTTATAAGGCATCCTCTTTTTTTACCTATCTTTTCAAATGTTTCTATTATATCTTCATCAAGCTTATCTATTCCATATTTTTTTAAAGCTTCTTCTTTATAGTAAGTTGTAAGCATTTCTAAGATATATGTAACTACTTCTTCTATAGGAAGTACTTCTTCTTTTATAGCAGTTAGGGATGCTAGATTAAAAGCTACGCTTCTTTCTTCAAATTTAGGCCATAGTATTCCAGGAGAATCTAATAATTCTAGTGAATCATTTATTCTAATCCAATCTAAATTTTTAGTAATACCAGGTTTGTTTCCAACATTTACTTTCTTTTTACCTGCTAAACGGTTTATAAGTGTACTTTTTCCAGCATTTGGTATCCCTACTACTAGTCCTCTTGTTTTTCTTTCTTTCATCCCTTTTAGTTTTCTTTTATCATTTATTTCTTTTACTATATCTTTAGTTATATTTGTTATTTTATTTATTATGTTTTGATTATCTATAAGTGATATTGGTAATACTTTATAGCCTTTATTTTCATAATAACTAATCCATTTTTTAGTTTCGTTTAAGTCACATAAATCTATTTTAGTCATTATTATTACTCTTGGTTTATCACCTATATAATTATCTATATCCCTTATTTTAGATGAATATGGCATTCTAGCATCTATTACTTCAAACACTATATCGATTAGATTTAAATTTTCTTTTATTAGTCTTTTGGTTTTAGCCATGTGACCTGGGTACCAGTTGATGTTTGTCTTATTTTCATTCATTTATGTCACTTCCTTTTTTCATTTCTTTATTATTATATCATAAAAAAAGTAGATTTAAGTACCTACTATAATTAATTTATAATTGTATTTGTTTTAATTTTTCATAACTTTTACAAATTCTATTTTATTTAAAATTTTTTCATTTATCATTTTTCCTATTATGTTTACTATTCATTATCTTTTTCACCTAATAACTTTTTCTTCTACGCTATTTAGTATGTTTAATTAATACTTAGTAATACCATTTAATATCTATACTTCTTCTGCATATTTTAACCATTCTATATTTTGGCTTTTCAATTTTTTAATCATTCAAATTACTTAATAAATAATAATAACCTTAGATGGTTGATGATACAAATTCAAATGAAATATCTTTATGTGCATATGTCCTACTATATCTATCACGTTTTGAATATATATCAATGGCATTCACCTTGTTACACCACTCAGTAACACTCATTGTAAAAGTATGAAGTACATCTTCTTTTTTACCCATGGCGAATTCAACGGAATTAAAATTTAGATTATAAATTAATTTCCAAGTTTCTAAAAATACCAAAGTAATTCTATTACTAAGCCAATTTCTTATAATATCATCTGAAATTGATTTTCATTCTTTTATTTTTAATTATTTTCTCCTATTTTTTCAAGGTCATTTAAATATTTATCAAAATCACTTATAAACAATTTATCCTGAATAATTCTATATTTTTGAAATTCAGATTCAGCTTTATCACATGCAATTTTATGTGATATTTTCCCTGCATCTTGTAAAATTTCTCTATCAGTAAGTTTTAAAAATTCATCTAATCTATTTGACCAATCTTCCATTGTCATCGGTATATGTTTTATTGCTCTACTTTCTGCTAAATCAAGATAAGCAGATACAATTCTTCTTAGTGAATATAATTCCTCTTCACTCAAATAATTTTTTGCAATTACAACATCACTTTTGATTATTTTACTATTTGGAGCATCAGACCAATTAGTAAGCCCCATCTGTTCTTTGTTAGAATTTGCTCTATTATATATAATTTCTGCCGCTGTATTGCCAGTTACTGCATAATGCATTTTGTTTTGAACTTTTTTAAAGAACTCTATAGTAGTCTTTGAGTTTCTATCATAATCGATACTAGTTGCATATATATCTGTTACTTTTTGATAAAATCTTCTTTCAGATATTCTTATTTCTCTAATCCTTTCAAGTAACTCATCAAAATATTTTTCAGTTAAAATGGTTCCACTATTTTTGAGCCTTTCATCATCCATTACAAATCCTTTAATTGTATATTCCTTAACAATTTCGTTTGCCCATTTTCTAAATTGAACTGCTCTTTCATTATCAACTTTAAAACCTATAGCAATAATCATTTGTAAGTTATAATGAACAACATTTCTTGAAACTTCTCTATTTCCTTCTTTTTGAACTATTCGAAATTTTCGAATAGTTGAATTTTCAGTTAATTCATTATCATTATATATCTTTTTTATATGATAATTTATTGTATTAATTTCTACATTATATAAAGTAGATAGCATTTTTTGAGTTAACCATATATTTTCATCTTCATATCTTACCTCAATCGATTCTTTATCATCACCAGTTGCAGCAATAAAAGTTAAATATTCAGCTGCACTAGACCTAATTGTTACATCATTATTTTTCTTCATTTTTACCTCCTTTTCATATGTTCTTAAGTGTAATAATCAGCTTTATATTTTTTATAATAAATATAATTTTTTTAAATAAATTTATATGACTTTTTACTATTATTTACTACATTAGAGATTATTAATATCGTAATAAGACTCATCAAAATTAACTTTATATTTTTTTACATTTCTAAATTCACCAGTTAATAATTCTTTAGAATAATTTTCTAATTCGGGATTATTTTTACTCTGTTTTAATTCTAAGCTTCTATCATAATTTAAAGAAATAAATTCAAACCTAATATCAGCTTGTTCTTTACTATTTATTTCTCCTTCAACAATTAAATAATCAGCATTTGTTGTATTTTCACACTTTCCATCTTTTTCTTTATTTCTAATTACATCAAATGCATTACCAACTGATCCAATATTAATTAAAGTTCTATTATATAATTTTATTAAGTTTTGAGTATGAGTATGCGCATATATTACAATATCAGCAATTTCATTTCCTGTGTGTTTTGTAGGTAAAAATTGTTTATATATTTTTTCTATTCTATCTATACCTAAAACACTATCCCAAGCATTATTAGGGTTAGCATGAAACATCCTAACTAATCTTCCACTTATATAAATATCATAACTTAATGGTAATGTTTTTAATCTATCTTGATTTTCTTTTGAAAGTTGTGAACTAAGTAGTTTATATCTTTTTTCGCCTAAATCATTTGTATACATCTTATTATTGAAAAAATCTTCCCAATTTCCATAAACCATTTTACATTCCTTTAATAAATCAAGACATTCATTTGGTCTAGTACCTTTTCCTATAACATCTCCTAGGCAATAAATTTGACTAATTCCCTTTTTTTCTATATCAAGTAATACTGTTCTAAGAGCTACATAGTTACCATGAATATCTGAAATAATTGCTATTTTTTCCATTGTTTACCTCCATAATATATATCAATTGATATTTTTTATCTTCTTATATTGATTTTATTGTGTATTTATCACTTTCTTCTTGCTTAATTATTATTATATCACAAAAAAAGTAGATTTTCGTATCTACTCAAATTAAATCAGTACTAATTTTTATCATATATAAACTTACTTTTTACTATTTTATTAATAATTTGTATTTCTACATAAATGATATGGTTTAGCTTTTGTTTTTACTTTTTTTGAAAACATAAATAAATAATCATTTATATCAATTGCACTAACACCTTTTAATTTGTTTTTAATATAATCAATTACTACTAATGTACTTGCCCTTATTTCTACTTCATATTCTGAAGAAACTTTTATTTCTTTTTTATTATCTATGATTTGTTCTAATTCAGGACTATATTTAATTATTTCTAGTGCTCTTAAGGTTTGAGGTATCTTATAATCAGCACATCCTACTAAATTTGAATAATCTACTTCTATATTTTCTAACAATTCTCTTAAATGTAAAATATCAGATACGAGTAACTGAGCTAACTTATAAAAATAAATTGTTTTGCCATTATATTTTCTCTCATCTTTAAATGAAGGAAAATTACTAATAATAAATTCTAATAGTTCAGTATCTTTTTTTATGTTCTTAATAGCTACATAAAAATTCCCATTCATTTTATTATTAACTATACTACTTACTTCTACAAGCGTATTATATCTTTCTTCTATTAAAGGTATTTCTACATTACCTTTTAAAATATGTTTAAAGTCTTCTAAATTTATACTTAAAAAATCAATATTTTTGCTTTCTTTAAAATAGTTTAATAAGGAATATAGAAGTGCATCTGATCCATCTTTAAAACCTAAATTTGTCTCTATAGTCCATTTAGGATTTCCCCAAAAAGAATAATCAATAGCTTCAAAATAAAGTAAGAAATTAACAATATTATCTATACCTAATTCAAAAATATTATAAGGATTATTACTAAGCCAAAATTTTAAATTTTTACAATCAATATTTTGAATAAAATCATCTAATTTATCATAATCAATTTTTACATATTTAGCATTATCCATTACATATTTAGAACTTTTAATTATATTTTCTAACATAACAACTACCTCTTTTTCTTATAAAATTTTTCTAATTAATTCTAAATTTATTTATAGATACCTCTTTATTATTTTCACTATTATATTTTATTACTCTTTTTATAAATAACTCCTTGATTACATCCTTTGTTCTTATGCTTGAAAGATCTATATCATTAAGTATCTGATTAGAAAAATATTCTATTCCATCTCTATAACCAAATTCATAAAATAATGGCGACTCAAAATCGCATTCTTTTTCAAAATTTATTATTTTCCCTAATTTGATTAATTCCATTACTTTATGTTTTCCATCTATAAATCCAGTTTTATACTCTATAAATTCATTTGTACTTAAGTTTTCCATAACATCATCCCTTATATTCATAATCCCATAAACTTAATTTACCATTTATTTCAATAGGTTTTATTTTTTGAACATTTTCTAACTTAAAACCATATCCATCCCAATTATCTTTATTAATTAAACCCTTATATATTAAAGGATCTTTGTTAAACATTCTTTTTGAAAAGTCAGTATCAACATATACACAATCAGTAATATTAGCTTTGGCAATTATTTGACCTATAGGATACTTTAAATCTAAATGTTTAAATCTTTCCATCGCTTTTTTATCTATTCCTTTACCTGCATGAATTAATATTTCTCCGCGATATTTAGTTTTCCAAGTTCTAAATTCATATTCTTTATAACCCTCTGCTATTAAGGTTGCCCATGGTTGCTTAATTGTTATTACTTTCATATCTTATCTCCAAATTTTCAAATTTATTTTTTTTTATAAAAAAATTCAATATTTTTATATAATCAGTATATCATAAAAAAGTAGATTTTTACATCCACTATTATTTTATAATATTAATTTTTTTTATCAAAAGAATCAATAAACTTCTTTGTTTTTTCATATAATGATTCTTTAGTGTTAATGTCATAACAATTTGGATATTTAAAAGATTTGTGTTCATATATACCCGATACAGAATATCCTGCATCAAATATCATATGAGATTCATATTTTTTATTAAAAATCTCAGTTTTTATAAAATCAATAATTATATTGTACTCGTCATCTGTTAATTTACACATTTCATATAAAGTTTCTAATGGAATATTGTTTTTTTCTAAAAAAGCTGTTTTTTTATAATATGATGTATAAATATAGATTATTTTATCTTTAGTTATAATAGTTTTTGATTTTCCTGGATTACCCAGTCCCCACCAATTTGATAGTATTAAAACACTATTTTCTTCTAATTTTTTTAATTTTTCTTGCATACTATTTCCTTCTTTCTGTTATAATTATATTATATAAATTTATCTATTTGGTCGCATAGAAAGGGACATTTTATGAAAGAAAAATTACAAGAATATATTAAAAATAATTATAAATTTAATACCATTTATAGATATAGAAAAGCTATAAATGAACCTACTATTTTTAAAAATAGTGAAATTAATAGTTTTATTAATAATACTATAACAAAATATAGTTTCAGAGAATTATTATTTAAATATATAGATGAAAGAAACTTAAAAGATAGCGATGTTTATAATAAAGTTCATATTGATAGAAGGTTATTTTCAAAAATAAGAAGTAATATTAATTATCATCCTAGTAAAGATACTATTATATTATTAGGATTATCACTAAAATTAAGTGAAAAAGAATTAGAAGAATTATTAAATAGCGCATCTTATTCTTTACCTAAAAACAACATATATGATTTAGTAATTCGCTTTTGTTTTGTAGAAAAAATATATGATATAAAAAAAGTTAACGAATTGTTAGAAGATTATGATTGTAAATTATTTTCTTATTAAAATATTTATATAAGGAATTATTGCAACGTAAGTACTGCTGTAAAAATTTTCTTGTTTTAAATAAAATTGAAAGGAGTTAATCAATGAATTTAATAAGTTTATTACAAAATTAAGAAGAATTATTATCTTTTACCCCTTTAATAAAATATTTAGAAGAAATTAAAGCTAGTGATGTAGAAGTTATCTTTCAAAATAATAAATAATAAATATAAATTATTAATAAAAAAGTTATAAAATAAAATAATCCATATTTAATACTTTTTTTAATTTTAAAATCTTTATAAAAGATAGTCCTAATTTTATCTATTAATTGAAATCTTGTAATTATATAAGTAAAAATAACAGTACCAAAATAATTTAAAAAAATATCATCTACATCAAAAGCACCTACATGAGTAAATGCTTGAAATACTTCTATTAAAATAATAGTAGGAAAAATAATTATAAATTGTTTTAATATTTTATTATACTTTTTATTTTTTATCATTAGTAAAAATGAAAGTGGTATAAGCATAACAATATTTCCAAAAATATTTTTAGCTACTGAATTAAAAGATCCATAATTAAACTGCATTTTTATAGTATGAAAAAGCTTATACTGTCCTTGATACCAATAATCATATAATTTTATATCTGTTCTACCTATATAAAATGTTATACTTAAAAGTAATATAAAATAAAGCATTATATATAATATAATATTTTTATTATATGTATTTTTTGTATTATCAACTAAACCATAAATATAAATAAATAAGCTAACTAATATCATATATATTACACACTTTTCATATGACATATTAAATATATATTGATTTCTTCCTATAAAAATCAAATAAAAATATATAATCACAGTAATAACTAAAACTATATTTTTAAAAATATTAATTTTTCTTTTCATAGATTCACTTCCGTTATTATTTGAATACTACATGTAATGTAATATAATGTATATTATATTTATATTATATCATACGGCAGACTGCGTCCGCAACCTAACTTGCAAACTTTCTAAAACTAATATATAATAACATTTACAAATTTCAACTGTCAGAAAAAAGGCCGACCTATATAAGTCCTTTTCTTAAT
>CALVXR010000063.1 GCA_944371445.1 uncultured Bacilli bacterium | reverse complement strand
ATATTATACAGTTGAACATAATAAACAAGTTTATTCTCATGTATCTTCATATGGGGAAAGGGGCATTTTGCCTTTTTATCAAAAACTTGTTTTTTATTTATGTTTTTTTAAAGCAATAGCATATAATAAGAAAAAAACAAGAAATAAATCTTGTTATTTTAAAGAATCATTATATCCTTTTTTTATTTCTGAATCTTGGATATCTAATTTATATTTTTTTCTTATTTCTTCCCAAGTTGTAGAATATATATTTTCATCACTTGATAATTTTTTTTCAACTATTTTTTCGAGTATGTCATCTTTAACTTCTTCTAATTTTGGTTTTTCTTTTTGGCTTTCTCTTAAAATAATATGATATCCATAACTACTTTCTACAGGTTCTTTAGTATATTCACCATCTTTTAATTCTTTTACTGCATTATAAAATGGTTCTACTACAGAATCTTTAGTAATATTTTCTATAAGACCGCCATTTTCTTTACTACCTTCATCTTCTGATTCTTTTTTAGCTAGTTCTTTAAAATCTTTTCCATCATTAAGTTCTTTAATTAATTTTTCAGCTTTTTCTTTAGCTTTTTCTTTTTCTTTAGTTTTTTCTTCATCACTCATATCATCATTAACATCTGGTATAATTAAAATGTGTCTAGCAGTGATTTCTCCTTCAATGTTTTTTTCATAATAATCATTTATTTCATCTTCTTTAACATTTTCTTTTAAGTAATTTTTTACAACTTTTTGTTTTTTAACTTCCAATATAAGTTCTTCTAGTAATTCATCTTCATTACTATATCCAGCACCTTTTAAAACATCATCAAAACTTTGTCCCATAGATTCATATTGTAATTTTAATTGTTCTAATTGTGAATTTGCCTCATTTTTAACAGAATCATCTGTTTTTATTTCCTTGTTGGCTATAAATTCATCTACCATATTTATGAAAGTAGTACTTCCACCTTTTTCTTTTAATTCTTCATATAATTCATTTGCGGTAATTGTTTTTCCATTTAGTTTACCAACAACTTGTTCGCCATTTTTTAGTTCAGCTACTTTACCACAACCAGATGTAAGTAATAAAGAAATACTTAAAATAGTTAATAATTTTTTATTCATATAAATCTCCTTCCATATTTATACATCTTCTATAATAACAAAAAAAAACAAAAAAAACAATTAATTTTTTATAAATATGCACACTTATTAAAAAAAACCATAGAATAATGTGAAAAGACAAAAAGGAGGTATGATTTATGTGTAATACTGGTATTTCTTCAGCAGCTATCGTTTTAGTATTATTCATACTTTTAATCATAATACTTGGGGCATATATTTAATAGATAGGAGGTAAATTTATGGCTTGTCAAAATAATTGCCAAGAACACACAACAACTTGCTGTAATAATAATGGTAGTGGATATATAATCATAATTGTATTATATATATTACTTGCTATTATACTAGGTTCTTGCATCTTTTAAGAGGGAAACCTCTTTTTTTGTTTGAAAAAAAGATTTTTTTTTGTTATAATCTAATTATAATATGGAGGATTTATATGAAGAATAAAAAAGGATTTACTATAGTTGAAGTTATCGTATCATTTTCTTTATCTTTTGTAATTATGATATATTTACTTAATGTTATATTATTAGTTAGAAATTTATACTATGAAACTGATTTAGAAACGCAAATGATGATAAAAGAGTCAAATCTAATAAAACAAATAGAAACAAAAAATAAAAATAATGATATAAGCGCTATAAATAGTTGTGGAGAAAATTGTGCTCAATTTTTATATAGTAATGGAGAAAGTTCAGAACTATTAATATTACCATCAGAAAATAAAATTATTTTTGATAATTTAGCGACTACTTTTGATGAAAATGTTAAAATAGAAAATATAGAAGTTCAAAATATAGTAGTAGCAAACATAAATAATACTAGCTATAATATGAAAGATGGAATTATAAAAATAAGAATACCGATAAAGCACCAATCATATAGTGATGATTATAGTATTGAATATGTATATTTATATAATAGCAATTATATAACAATAACAGGTTTTTAAACAAAGTACAAGGATAATCCCTTGTATTTTTATAATATAATGGACTTTTATATTTATTTTTGTTATAATTATTTAGTCAGTGACGAAAGAAAGGAGAGATTATGGATAAAATAAAAATATTCGCATTAGGCGGATTAAATGAAGTCGGGAAAAATATGTATGTAGTTGAAGTAGGAAAAGATATATTCATATTTGATGCTGGATTAAAGTATGCAGATGAACAACTACTTGGAATTGACTATATATTACCTAATTATGATTATTTAAAAGAAAATAAAAGTAGAATAAAAGGAATTTTTATAACTCACGGTCATGATGGACAAATGGGAGCTATTCCAGATATTGTAAGGGAATTAAAAGATATAAAAGTTTACGGAACTAAATTCACTAATGAAATAATAAAAATAGAATTACAAGATGAAAATATTAAGTATGATAATTTGGTAGAAGTTGTACCTCATAAAAAAATAAACTTTGGTGATAACAGTATTTTTCCAATTGCTCTTACACATTCAGTTCCAGATTCAGTTGGTTATGTACTTAATACTAAACAAGGCGCTATTGTATATACAGGAAACTATGTTTTTGATCCAACAATGATAGGAGCTTATAAAACTGATATAGGAAAACTTGCTTATATTGGAAAACAAGGTGTACTTTGTCTTATGGGAGAATCTTTATATTCAGAAAAATCTGGATTTACATCTCCAAAACATAGAATATCATCTGTTATAAGAGAAACTATTATTAAAAATGATGGTAGAATTTTATTTAATATTTTTAATGCTCAAATTGCTAGAATACAAGAAATATTTAAAGAAATAATGGCTACTGATAGAAGTGTTGTTATAATTGGAAAAAGACTTGAAAATATTTTGATAAAAGCAATTGATATGGGATATTTAGAATTTGATAAATCAAAAATAAAAAATATCCATCATGTAAATGATGAAGGAATTATCATTTTGATATCAGATGAAAGAGAAAAACTATTCTCTAATATGAATAGAATTGTTAAAGGGTATGATAAATTTATAAAATTAACAAGTAGTGATACAGTAGTATTTGCTTCCCCTGTTTATGAGGGAATGGAAAAAAGTGCTACTAAAATATATGATTTAGTATCTCAAATAGGTGCAAATTTAGTTATTATACCAAGTAAAAAATATTTAGGACATCATGCTTCAAGAGAAGATCAAATGCTTATGATAAATCTAATGAATCCTAAATACTATTTCCCTGTAATAGGTGAATATCGTCACCAAGTAGAATCTGCTCGTAATGCTGAAAAAACAGGTATGAAAGAAGAAAATATATTACTTATGCTAAACGGAGAAGTAGTAACTTTCGAAAACGGAGAGTTAGTACCTAATAATGAAAAAGTTAAAGTAGAAGATATTTTAATAGATGGAAAAACTGTTGGTGATGTAGGAGAACTTGTAATTAGAGATAGAGAACTTCTAAGTGATAATGGTATAGTTATAGTAAGTGCTACATTAGATAAAAATACTAAAAAAGTTTTAGCGGGACCAGAAATACTAACAAGAGGATTTATCTATGTTAAAAATAGTACTGATATAATTAAAGAATCTGAAAAGATCGCTCTTTCAGTAATAAAAGAAAATACAAAACCAAATTATGTTGATTTTAGTAAAGTAAAAATGGGAGTTCGCGATAAATTAGGTAAATATTTATATAAAGAAACAGAATGTAAACCGATGATTTTAATAGTAATCCAGGAAGTTTAAAAAACTTCCTTTTTTATTTGACTTATGCTATTTTTTGTTTTATGATAAGGTCGTATAAGAGGTGTAGTATGGGTAGTTTTTATGAAAAAGCAAAAAAAATTATTGAAGAAAATGGATATCAAATATTTTATTTGGAAAATCTATATAAAAAATATTCTGGAGATTTTTTACACGAAATAAGATTAAATGAAAAAGAGACAAAAGCGGCAACCATAATGTTAAATGAAGAAGCTTTAAAAGAAAGTGATAGAAAAGATATATTTGAAATGTTAATAGACGAAAAAGAGTATTTCTTAAAACAATTTATAAAAATGGAACTAGGTCTTGCACAAAATAAGATGAAAAGTACATTTGATATAAATCACGCTTATATGGATGTTTGTAAAAATTTTAAAGATTATGCAAGTTTAGAACTAAAAAATGATGTAGAATTTGCGAGGTTTATTATTTCTATAAATGGAACATATATCAGTCTATTTGATGAAAAAATTAGAAATGACAGTACACTCAGAACATTGGCTCTTTTAAATGACGGAACAGAATTTGTTGATACCTTTACAACAGCTTCTAAAACATTTCAAAAAGATTATAATCATGCTATCTTATTTTTGAAAAAATTAAGAGAAAATTTACAGTTATATGATGAAGATAAATATAGAATAATGTGGCTTTTAAATGATATTTTTAGAGTAACAAACGGAATATATGAAAATGAAAGAGAAAAAGATACCTTAAATATAAAAGTCGCACCTGGTGTACAAAGAGAGTGGCTTAAAAGAAAGTCATTCTTAGAATATTTAAAAAAAGAAGAAATAGAACTTTATGAACATCTTCAAAAAAAGCAAATGGTTTTAAAATAATTGACAATAATATAATAAAAATGTATAATCGTAAATAGATTTATAAAAGCAATGACGAAGAAGTAGTAATAAAATAAAGTGCTTATAGAGAGTTTATTGTTGGTGGAAAATAAACAGTAACTATTTTATGAATTCATCTTCTAAGCTTTATATACAAAATATATAACGGTGACGCGTTATAGTCTTCAAGGTAGATTATCTATAAATTAAGGTGGTACCACGTTTTATACGTCCTTATCTTTTAAGGATGTTTTTTTATTTAGAAAGAAGGTTTAATATGAACGAAATGGATAATATAATATCAGAAATTGAAGAAAAATTAGGAAATATTAAAAATATAAAAGAATTAAACGATTTAAAAGTAGAATATTTAGGTAAAAAAGGTCTTATAAGTAATCTTACTAGTAAAATGAAAGACTTAAGTATTGAAGAAAAAAAAGAATTTGGAAAAAGTTTAAATGAACTTAAAACTAAAGTAAATTTAATTTTTGATGAAATAAAAACTAAATTAGAAGAAGAAGAATTAAATAAAAAACTAGAAAGTGAAAAAATAGATATTACTTTACCTGAAACTAAAATAAAAGTAGGAGCATTACACCCTTTAGAAAGAGTAAAAAGAGAAATAGAAGAAATTTTTATTTCAATGGGATATGATATTGTATCAGGACCAATAGTAGAAAGTGATTTATATAATTTTGAAAAACTTAATTTACCAAAAGGACATCCTGCAAGAGATGCACAAGATAGTTTTTATATTGAAGATGAAAGTATTTTACTTAGAACTCAAACATCACCAGTACAAGCAAGAGTAATGGACGCAAATAATGAAAAAGGTCCAATTAGAATATTATGTCCTGGAAAAACATTTAGAAGAGATGATGATGATGCTACTCACTCACATCAATTTTCTCAAATTGAAGGTCTTGTTATAGGTGATAATATATCACTTGCTGACTTAAAAGGAACACTAGAAGAATTTGCAAGAAAAATGTTTGGAGAAGATAGAAGTCTTAGATTTAGACCAAGCTTTTTCCCATTTACAGAACCAAGCTTTGAAGTAGATGTAAGCTGCTTTAAATGTGGTGGAAAAGGCTGCTCAATTTGTAAAGGAACAGGATGGATTGAAATACTTGGTAGTGGTGTAGTTCATCCTAATGTTTTAAAAAACTGTGGATATGATCCAGAAAAATACACAGGATTTGCATTTGGTATAGGACAAGAAAGAGTAGCAATGCTTAAATATGGAATAAATGATATTAGAAGTTTTTATACAAATGATACTAGATTTTTAAATGACTTCAATAGAATGGATGGTGAATAAAATGCGTTTAAGTAAAAATTTTGTAAGTGATTATATAGATGTAAAAGATATAGATACAAAAGAGTTAGCTGAAAAAATGGTATTCGCAGGAAACGAATATGAAAGTATTGAAAAAACAGTAAATGCAAGTGGATGTGTAATAGGTAAAGTATTAGAATGTGTTAAACACGAAGACTCAGACCATTTACACATTTGTAAAGTAGATTATGGAGAAGGAATTAAACAAATAGTTTGCGGAGCTCCAAATGTAAAAGCAGGTATTAAAGTAATAGTTGCTAAAGTAGGAGCAATACTCGGTGATATTGAAATAAAAAAAGCTACTCTAGCAGGAGTAGAATCAGAAGGAATGCTTTGTGCTCTAGATGAACTTGGAGTAGATAAAAAATACTTAAAAGAAGATGAAGTAAGAGGAATTCATATATTAGATGATAATGCACCTATTGGTGAAGATGCTATTAAATATTTGGGAATAGATGATGAAGTAATAGATTTTGAACTTACAGCAAATAGAGCAGACTTACTTTCAGTACTTGGAATGGCATATGAACTTGGAGCAATCTACAATAAAAAAGTAAAATTACCTGAAATAAATTATGAAGAAATAGATGAAAATATCAATGATTTAATAAAATTAGAAGTAAAAACTGATTCATGTAAAGCATATATGGGAAAAATAGTAAAAGATGTTACTATTAAAGAAAGTCCTGATTTTATAAAAAATAGACTTATCGCATCAGGCATTAGACCAATAAATAACGTAGTTGATATTAGTAATTATGTAATGCTTGAAACTGGTCAGCCAATGCATTTCTTTGATAAAGATTTACTTGGAAGTGCTGTTATTGTAAGAGATGCAGAAGATGGTGAAAAATTAACTACTTTAGATAATATAGAAAGAACACTTACAAGTGATGATATAGTAATTGCAAATAAAAATGAAAGCTTATGTTTAGCAGGTGTAATGGGAGGTCTTTCTACAGAAGTTACAAATAATACAAAAAATGTATTTATAGAATCTGCAATCTTTGACTCAGTTAAAGTAAGACGCACATCTAGTAAAATAGTTAGAAGTGAATCATCTAATCGTTTTGAAAAAGGAATAGATCCAAATAGAGTAAAATTTGCTTTAGATAGAGCAGTAACACTTCTTTCTAAATATGCAGATGCTAAAGTAGTAAAAGACACTGTTTCATATGATAAAACAAATAAAGAAGATAAAATAATAGATGTAACACTTACTAGAATAAATAATGTACTTGGAATGAACTTAACAATAGATGATGTAAAAGACGTATTTAATAGATTAGAATTTAAATATGATGAAAAAGATGGTAATTTTAAAGTATACGTACCTACAAGAAGATTAGATGTTAATATAGAATGTGATATCTTTGAAGAAGTAGGAAGAATATATGGTTATGATAAATTAGAAGGTAAGAAACCAGTATTACCTGTAAAAAAAGGTGGATATTCTAAATTACAAAAATATATTAATAATTTAGAAGATAGATTAATATCTCTTGGTCTTAATCAAGTTAGAACATATAGTTTAGTAAATGAAAAACAAAGTGAAATGTTTTTATTTAGAAACTTTGATAAAATAGAAATATTATCACCACTATCTGAGGATAGAAAAATACTAAGAAGAAGTCTTATTCCATCACTTATAGAAGTATATAACTATAACAAAGCTAGAAATGTAGATTATGTTAATATATTTGAAGCATCAGTTGTAAATTATAAAATAGATGGTGAATACATAGAAGAAAATATGATATCAGGACTAATTTCATCTAATTTAATAGAAAGTAGCTGGAATGAAAATAAAAAAATAGATTTCTATACATTAAAAGGTATTGTTACTAATTTACTTGATTATATAGGATTAAGTGGTAGATACACATTTGATACTGAAAATTTAGTAAAAGAACTTCATCCATATCAAAGCGCATATATTAAAGTAGATAATGAAGTAGTTGGATATCTTGGTAAAGTTCATCCAAGTACTGTTAAAAAAGATGTATATGTATTTGAACTAAGCATAGATAAATTAAGAAGTAAAAAAGTTAGAAATATAAAATATAAAGAAATTTCTAAGTATCCAAGTATTACTAAAGATGTAGCATTCATAACTAAAAAAGATGTAAATTCAAGTTTTATAGAAAATAATATTAAAAAAGCAAGTGGTAGATTACTTACAGATATAAAAGTATTTGATGTTTATACTGGTGAAAATGTAAGTGAAGATGAAAAATCAATAGCTTATAAACTTACATATAGTGATTTAAATAGAACACTTAGTGATGAAGAAGTAAATACTTTGTTCTATAAGATGATTGATGCAGTAGAAAAGAAATGTAATGTAAAACTTAGAAATGAATAAAAAATAAAAAAACTATAAATAAAATATTTTAGTAAAATAAATAATAATTTATATTAAAAATTAACTAAGCAGAATTAAAAAAACTGCTTAGTTTTTGTATTAAAAATATATAAATAGCTATTTGTAATGAAAAAATTAGTGTGGTATAGTTCCCTTAAAGGAGGAATTAACATGATGTATAAAGCTATCAATGATAAAAAATCATTCAAAGAATATAGGGAAAATAATCCGGATTTTATCATACCTTTAATGTATGATGTAATAGGAAGAAACATACTAAAAAATAATAAGAAGTTATTACAATTAGTAATAAATAATGTATTAGATACAAACTTTAAATTAGATGATATTATAATAAAAGATGGCAGACTAAAAAAACATTATAAAAAAGAAAAAGGAAGAGAATGTGATGTTCTAGTAGAGATAGGAATGCATGTAATAAATATAGAAATAAATAAAAGGCATACAAATACTAAAGATAGAAAAAATATGAGTTATGTAGGAAACTTATATAATAATTACTATGATTATGAAATATGCCAAATAAATATAAATGATTATGATATATTTAAAGAAGGAGAAGAAATATACATATCAATGATAAAAGAAATAAAAAAGGGTCTTGAAAGAATAGAAAATTTAAAAATATATGATTTAAACGTTGGAAAATTCAAAGAAAAATGTTATACTAACAGTAGAAGATATGACAAAGACTTTATAACTTTAATGAAGATATTTGAAAGTAAATCAAGAAAAGAAATAGAAAAAGAAATAAAGGATAGTATTCTTCTAAGGGAGGTATATGAAATGCAAGATAAATTAAGTAGAGAAGATTTTGTATTAGAAAGATTTCCAGATGAATTACTACACGAGTTAGAAAAGAAAGAATTAAAAGATGACTTAGAGAAAGCAAAAGAAGAGACAAAAAAGCTAAAAGAAGAAATTATTATAAAATTATTAAATAAAGGAATGAGTAAAGCAGAAATTGCTGATTTATTAGATTGTAATATAGACCAAGTAAATATTTATAATTCCAAAAACGAAGAATAAAGTCTTTGTTTTTTTTTTTTTTTTTTAATAGATTTTTTTAACTTATAAAACATAAAATTATGATATAATGTTATTGATAGAAATGAGGTAGTGATATGAGGAAAACAGTCACAGTAGATGGAAATGAAGCTACAAGTTATGTTTCTTATTTTTTTACTGAAATAGCGGGAATTTATCCAATAACACCATCAAGTACAATGGCTGAAAATATAGATAAATGGAGTAAAGAAAATAGACTTAATGTATTTAATGATAAAACTAAAGTAATAGAAATGCAAAGTGAAGCAGGAGCAGCAGGACTGGTTCATGGAACACTTACAGAAGGACTTTTAACAAGTACTTATACAGCAAGCCAAGGACTTTTATTAATGATACCTAACATGTATAAAATAGCCGGAGAAATGCTTCCACTTACTATGCATGTAGCAGCTAGAAGTTTATCTACACATGCACTTAGTATTTTAGGAGATCATCAAGATATATATGCAGCAAGAAGTACAGGATTTGCAATGCTAGCATCTTCATCAGTACAAGACTGTGCTGTAATGGCAGCAGTCGCACATCTTTCAGCTATAAAATCATCAATACCATTTATGCATTTCTTTGATGGTTTTAGAACAAGTCATGAAATACAAAAAATAAAAGTATTAGAAAAAGAAGATTATGAGAAATTAATAGATAAGAAAGCGTTAGCTAAATTTAGAAAAAGAGCTTTAAATCCACTTAGACCTACTATGAGGGGACTCGCTGAAAATGATGATATTTATTTCCAAATGGCAGAAGCGCATAATCCTTATTATGAAAATATAGATGATATAGTAAATAGATATATGAAAAAACTAAATACTAAAATGCGTACAGATTATCGTCCATTTAATTACTACGGGCACGGTGCAGCTAAAAAAGTTATAGTAGCAATGGGATCTGTTTGTGAAACAATAAAAGAAACAATTGATAAATTAGCTGAAAAAGGAGAAAAACTAGGTCTTTTAGAAGTACACCTATATAGACCATTTAGTACTAAATACTTTTTAAAAGAATTACCAAGTACAGTACAAAAAATAGCGGTTTTAGATAGAACTAAAGATATAACAGCTCCTGGAGAACCACTTTACTTAGATGTAGTAAGTGCAGTTTCAAATAAAAAAATAAAAGTAGTAGGTGGAAGATACGGATTATCATCTAAAAATACAACACCAGCTCAAATAAAAGCAGTATTTGATATGTTAGATAAACCAAAACATAATTTTACAATTGGAATAAATGATGATGTTACAAATTTAAGTTTAAAAGAAAGCAAAAATTTTAAAATAGGTGGTACAGAAGACTTCTTATTCTATGGCTATGGTAGTGATGGAATGGTAGGAGTATCAAAACTAATAATGAAATTAATTGGAAATAATACTAAAAATTATGTACAAGGTTATTTTGAATATGACTCTAAAAAATCAGGTGGAGTAACTGCATCACACCTTAGAATATCTAAAAATCCAATTAGAAAAACATATTATGTAGACACACCTAAATTTGTAGTAGTAACAAAAGAAAGTTATTTAAAAGAATTTGATACTTTAAAAGGAATAGAAAAAGGTGCTACACTACTTTTAAATACAAGTAAAAGTGAAGAAGAAATAAAAAAAGTATTAACAGATGAAGTATGGTATCAAATAAGAAGTAAAAAAATAAAATTTTATATAATTAATGCTTATGAACTTGCAAATAGAGTAGGACTTAATAATAAAATAAGTACAGTAATGGCAAGTGCTATATTATATTTAACTAATATAATGGATTATAATACAGCTAAATTTGAAATGAAGAAAGAAGCAGAAAAAAAATTCATGAAAAAAGGTATGGATATAGTAACAGCAAACGTACTTGCTATAGATGGAGCTAAAAACTATATAAAAGAAGTAAAATTAGAAAACAAAGCAGTTTTAATTGATGAAGAAGAAAAAGTAAAAAATATACATAAAGCAATAATGGAAAGAAAAGGAAATAGTCTTCCAGTATCTACTTTTGTAAAATGTGCAGATGGCTTTATGGAAGGCGCAACTAGTGCTCTTGAAAAAAAAGGAATGAGTGAAAATGTTCCTACATATATAATGGAAAACTGTATAGAATGTAATCAGTGTTCTCTAGTTTGTCCTCATGGTGTTATAAGACCATATATTTTAACAAAAGAAGAATATGAAAAAGCACCATTATATGTAAAAAATAAGTGTAAAAAAACTAATTTAAAAGGAGAATATTATTCTACTATAGCGGTATCTATAATGGACTGTACAGGATGCGGATTATGTATTTCTAACTGTCCAGGATTTAGAAATCAAAAAGCTTTAGAATTTTCTAAACTAAATGAAGAAATAATAAAAAATGAGCAAAAAAGATTTGATTATTTAAATAAAAATATAAAAGATAAAGAACTATTTAAAGTAGATACTGTAAAAGGACTAGGATATAGAAAAGCAAACTTTGAATTCTGCGGAGCATGTGCAGGATGTGGTGAAACTCCTTATATTAAAATACTTACAAATCTTCTTGGAGATAAACTTATGATTGCAAACGCTACAGGATGTTCATCTATCTATGGGGGAAGCGTATCATCACTTCCATATCATATTTCTTGGGCAAGTTCTTTATTTGAAGATAATGCAGAATTTGGTTATGGTATTAAAGTAGCAGATTCTATTATGAAAAATAGAATAAAAAATATCATGGAAGAAAATAAAGAAAATAAAAATAAAGAATTATTTGAAAAATGGCTTCAAAATACTGATTCATATGAAATAACAAAAGAAGTATATGAAAATATAGATTATGATGCTATAGAAGAACTTAAAGATATAAAAGAATACTTAGTCGCACGTACTCCTTGGATAATAGGTGGAGATGGATGGGCTTACGATATTGGATTTAGTGGAATTGACCATATTTTAGCAAGTGGAGATAATGTTAAAATATTAGTGCTTGATTCAGAAGTATATTCAAATACAGGAGGTCAAGCATCAAAAGCAACTAATATAGGAGCAACTGCTTCATTTGCGGTATCTGGTAAAAAAACAAATAAAAAAGATTTAGCTAGAATAGCTATGTGTTATGATAATGTTTATGTAGCTAGTGTAAGTTTAGGTCATAATTTTATGCAGACAATAAAAGCTTTTAAAGAAGCAAATGATCATAATGGACCTGCTATTATAATAGCTTATTCACCATGTATTTCTCATGGAATTAAAAGCGGTATGAATAACTCTATAAGTGAAGAAAAACTTGCTACTAACTGTGGATATTTTCCGACATTTAAATATAACCCAGAAGAAGATAAATTTACATTACTTAGTAAAAATGTTGACTTTAATTTATATGAAGACTTTTTAAGTAATGAAACAAGATATTTAAATTTACTAAAAAATAATAAAGAAGAAGCTAAAAAACTATTAGAAGAAAATAAAAAACATGCTATAAAAAGATATGAATACTTAAAAAGTTTAGAAAAACAAAATGAAGAAAAAGAAGGATAGGATTTCCTTCTTTTTATGTAGTAATATATTTATATACACTTTAACTAATATAGAAACAAAAAAAGAACAGTCCCCCTGAGAACTGTTCCAATAAAAGAATAAAAAGGGGTTGGCTAGTGTGATACTAGCTCCAATCCGGTATTTCCGAATTGGTACCATATATACTAATCGCAAAAGGCTTTTTTGTCAAGTATTTTTTAACTATTTTTTAACTATTTAAGATTAATTTGTGATAATGTCTTAAGTATTAACTTGCGAAAATGTCTCGATGGTATATAATATGTCACCGAGGTGATACAAATGAGAAAGGCTGAATTAAGAATGAATGAATTAGAAAAATATAAAGTTATTAAAGAATTAGTAGACCATAAAGG
>CALVXR010000062.1 GCA_944371445.1 uncultured Bacilli bacterium | reverse complement strand
AAGATGAAATTAAAAGTAATTATTGGGAAAAACCCATTAATTTGAAGAATGAAAAATTTCCTTTTCCAAAACAAAAAAATAAAAAGAAAAAGACTGTATGAAATTATTTCATTTCATTACAGCCCCTATTTTCAAATTCTTTTTTATATTCTTCATAAAATATATAATCTGGTTTACATTTAAATATATTAGCTATATTTACTGCCATATCATATGTAAGTCTTCTATTTTTATTTTCTATTTGACTATAAAAAGCTACACTTATTCCAAGCTTATCAGCCATATCCTTTGAAGCAATTTTCTTTTTTAATCTCATTTCTCTTAATTTATTCACTACAATCACCTTTTTCAAAATAATTATAGCATTTTTTTAACGAGTTTTAAAGTATTTTATAATATTTTACTTAAAAATTGTCCTGTATAACTTTCTTTTACATTAGATACTTCTTCTGGAGTACCGGTTGCAACTATAGTACCGCCTCCGTCTCCTCCTTCTGGTCCTAAATCAATAATATAGTCAGCTACTTTAATTACATCTAAATTATGTTCTATCACAAGAACCGTATCACCATTATCAACAATACGATTTAATATTACAAGTAATTTTTTTATATCATCTGTATGTAGACCAGTAGTTGGTTCATCTAGAATAAATAATGTTTTACCAGTTGGTTTCTTTTGAAGTTCTTTAGCAAGTTTAATTCTACCAGCTTCTCCTCCAGATAATGTAGGAGAGCCCTGTCCTAATTTAATATAAGAAAGCCCTACATCCATAAGCATTTGTAATTTTGTTTTTATTTTAGGTATGTTTTCAAAAAATTCTATAGCTTCTTCTACTCTCATATCTAAAACTTCATAAATATTTTTACCTTTATATTTTATATTAAGTGTTTCTCTATTATAACGAGTTCCACCACATACTTCACATGGTACATATACATCAGGTAAAAAGTGCATTTCTATTTTTTTGACACCATCACCATAACAAGCTTCACATCTTCCACCTTTTACATTAAAAGAAAATCTTCCTTTATCATATCCTTTTATTTTTGCTTCTTTAGTTGATGCGAATACATCTCTAATATCGTCAAATACACCTGTATAAGTCGCTGGATTACTTCTTGGAGTTCTACCTATTGGAGTTTGACTGATATCGATAATTTTATCTATATTTTGAAGACCTTTAATTTCTTTATGAAGTCCTGGTTTTTCTTTATTTTTATATAAACTATTAGATACTGCTTTGTAAATAATTTCATTTACTAAAGTACTTTTACCAGAACCACTTACTCCTGTAACACAAGTAAATGTTCCAAGTGGTATTTTAACATTTACGTTTTTTAAATTATTTTCTTTAGCACCTTTTACTTCAAGATACTTTTTATTTCCTTTTCTTCTTTTTGTAGGTACTTCTATCTTTTCTTTACCACTTAAATATCTTCCAGTTAAACTATTATCATCTTTCATAACTTCTTCTGGAGTTCCAGCAGATACCACATATCCACCATGTTCACCTGCTTTTGGGCCAATATCTACTAAATAGTCACTAGCAAGCATTGTATCAGTATCATGTTCTACAACTACTAAAGTATTCCCTAAATCACGCATTTCTAAAAGTGAATTTATAAGTCTATTATTATCCCTTTGATGAAGACCTATACTTGGTTCATCTAATACATATAAAACACCAGTAAGTCTAGAGCCTATTTGTGTAGCCAGCCTAATTCTTTGTGCTTCCCCACCAGATAATGTTCCTGCACTTCTTGATAAGGTTAAATATGATAAACCTACATTTACTAAAAAACTTAATCTACTATCAATTTCTTTTAAAATAAGATTGGCAATTTCTTTTTGTTCATTAGTAAGCTTTAAATTATTTAAAAAACTTTTTAATTTTTCTATTGATAAGTTAGTAAGTTCATATATGTTTTTTCCACCTATTAAAACAGATAGTACTTCACTAGAAAGTCTAGCCCCATTACACTTAGGACAAGTGTGTTCTGTCATATATCCTTCTACCCATTCTCTTATCCAGTTGCTTTTTGTTTCTAAATATCTTCTTTCTAAATTAGTTACTATTCCTTCAAAATAACTATTAGTTTTTCTAGTATTACCATTTTTAGATATATAATTAAACTCTATTATATCTTCTGAGCCATATAAAATAATGTCTAATTCTTTTTTAGTTAGTTTTTCTATAGGTTTATCCATATCTATATTATAAAATTTACATGTTGTTTTAAGTTCTGTAAAATATATTCCATCATCAACATTTATAACTACAATAGCACCTTCATTTATAGATAGTTTTTTATTTGGAATTATTAAATCAATATCTATTTTTTGAGTACTACCAAGGCCTTTACAAACTTCGCAAGCACCATATGGAGCATTAAATGAAAACATTCTAGGTTCAAGTTCTGGTAGTGAGAAATCACAATCAGGACATGCATATTTTTCACTCATGATAAATGGTTTGTCACCTATTACATCAATTATAACTTTACCTTTTCCCATTTTACATGCAAGTTCTATAGCTTCATAAAGTCTACTTCTAATATCTTCTTTAATAATAAGTCTATCTATTACTATGTTTATATTATGTTTTTTATTTTTTTCTAAACTTATTTCTTCACTTAAATCATATTCATTATCATCAACTATTACTCTTACAAAACCATCTTTGATAAGTTTTTCAAATAAATCTTTGTGTGTTCCTTTTTCACCTATAACAATAGGAGCTAGTACCTTTATTTTTGTTCTTTCCTCTAATTTTAATACTTGTTCAGTCATTTCTTCTATAGACTGACTAGTAATAGGTTTATGATGATTAGGACAGTATGGAATACCTATTCTAGCATATAAAAGTCTTAAATAATCATATATTTCAGTTACTGTTCCTACAGTACTCCTAGGATTTTTATTAGTTGTTTTTTGATCTATACTGATTGCTGGTGATAATCCCTCTATTGAATCTACATCTGGTTTTTCACTACCACCTAAAAACTGTCTTGCATAAGCAGATAAACTTTCAACATATCTTCTTTGACCTTCCGCATATATCGTATCAAAAGCAAGTGATGATTTTCCACTTCCTGATACTCCTGTCATAACAATTAATTTATTTTTTGGAAGTTCTAATGATATGTTCTTTAAATTATTTTCTCTTGCACCTTTTATAATTATTTTATCCATAAGTCACCTCATATCTAATAGTATATCAAATAAACATTTGTTCGTCAAACTTTAATTTGTTTTATAATAATCTTTATTATAATAATCTAATATATTCAATAAATACTCTAAATTATATATTTATGTTAAAAAATAGTTGTTCTCTGCCTATATACTCTTTTAAACCCATATAATCACCTCAAAAAAAAGACTTAATAGCCTTTTATTATATATAAAAATTTTGTTTTTGAAAAGATTATAATTCAACATTGTGATATACATGTTGTACATCTTCTATATCATCAAGCATTCCCACTAATTTATTAAATATTTCTAAATCTTCACCTGCAAGAGTAATTTTTTCTTTTGGTAACATAGTTATTTCATCCATATCAAATTCTGCATCTTCTTTTACTTTTAAAATAGCATCTTTTATAGCAAATAAATCTTTTGGTTCACCATAAACAATTATACTTCCATCTTCTTCTTCAATATCAGTTATATCTACATCATTTTCTATCATAGCATTCATAACAGTTTCTTCATCTAATCCTTTAACTGATACTATAGCTAAATGATCATACATATATGATACGCTACCCATTGCTCCCATTTTTACATGACATTTATTAAGTGCAGCTCTAATACTACTTACACTTCTATTTACATTATCAGTTAAACATTCTACCATTAAAGTAGAACCAGCTGGTCCAAATAATTCATATGTAGCAGATGTATAAGATTCATCAGCACCACTATTTACTTTATCGATAGCTCTTTTAATAATATCTCCTGGAACTTGTTCCTTCTTAGCTTTTTCAACTAATCTTTTTAAAGCAGCATTTGCTTCCATTTCTATTCCGCCATTTTTAGCAGCTTGATATATTTCTCTTGCGTACATAGAATATAATTTTGATTTTGCAGCACCTGTTTTTTGAATACTTGCTTTTCTTACTTCATAAGCTCTTCCCATTATTTCACTCCTCGTATAATATATTTTGTAAGTTAAAAATAACTTACAATTTAATATCTTTATAGTTAGTTTTTAACTAACAATTTTATTTATTGGCTGTGATACTCTAGT
>CALVXR010000061.1 GCA_944371445.1 uncultured Bacilli bacterium | reverse complement strand
CATTTATTTTAGTCGTGAACTAAAACCTTTTTGGCGTGGAATAATTTATTTGATAAGGCAGCAAACTATTCAAAATATCTGCCAATTTT
The DNA here is from genome assembly GCA_944371445.1 of uncultured Bacilli bacterium. GTDB lineage: Bacteria > Bacillota_I > Bacilli_A > RF39 > UBA660 > RUG12867. The sequence continues at coordinate 4,887 of CALVXR010000061.1, read as the reverse complement.
TAAAAATTTACATATTGACTTTTACCAGATGTTCTATTATTATACATATAATCATCTAATAAAAGCTCATTTACTTTAGATACTATTTCTGCTTCTAAAATTCCATATTCATAATACATAATACCTTGTTTTTTAGAGAACATACTATGAATTGTATGACCTAATTCATGTGCTAATGTTCTCATACTTTGATAACTTTGGTCAAAATTAATAGAAAAGTATGGGACCCCAACATATGCTATAGAACTGAAACTTCCTTTTCTTTTATTTTCTTTAGAATATAAATCTCCATAACCTTCTTCAAAAGATTTATCAATACATTCTAAATACTCATCTCCAAAAATACTTAAACTTTTTTTAATATTTTCTATACTTTCTTCTAATGAATAATTTTTAAATGTTTCAGAAAAAATAGGCATTTGCATATCATAAGCATAAATTTTATCTAAATCAAGTTTATTTTTATAAAATTCTATAAATGATTCTTTTATATCTAAATTTTCACTAATTACATCCATTAGTCTTTTCAAAACTACTTTGTTTAGACCTTCATCAAATAAAGAAGCATCTAATGCACTACTAAAGTTTTTAAATTGTGCCTTTAAAGTTTGTTCTTCTAATTTCATTTTGAGTAGATGTGCTAATGTATGGTTATGACTTTTAAAAGAATCATAATATGCCTTATAACTTTTCTCTCTTATATTTCTATGTTTACTTTGAAGTAATTTATTTAAATTAGATGCATTTACTTTAATCATTTTGCCATTTTCATCTGGAATTTTTTCATACTTAATTTCTAAATTTCTTATATCATTGTAAATTGTACTAATATTTTCATATGCTTTTTTTACTATATTAAAAGTTTTTAGTTCTTCTTCATTCATTTCATGCATTTTTTTTCTAATTATCTCTTCTACATGAAATTGATATTTAGTTTCTTTGAAATTAATTTTTTCTCTATTTTCATAAATATAATTATTTAATCTATTTTCTATTACTAAATATTTATTATATATTTTTAATACAGCATCAAGCATCTCTTTTGCTTCTAAGTTTGTATTATCTAAATCTAATATTCTTTTAGCATAATTATATGTTCTTTCAATTTTTTCATATACTTTATATTTAAAATCAATTAAATTAAATACTTTTTCTACTGTTATTTCATTTATATCTTTTTCAAATTTTTGAATATCTAGTTTTAATTCTTCTACTACTTGTTCCCACTCTTCTTTACTTTCAAATAGATGATTTAAATTCCACTTTGTTTCCATTATTTCACACTTTTTTTAAGAGCATCTTTAGCAGCTTCTTGCTCCGCTTCTTTTTTACTATGAGCTGTTCCTACTCCATATACAATATCATCTATTTTTACTTCCGCAGTAAATGTTTTATTATGTGCTGGTCCTTCTTCATTAATTATTGTATAATTAAGACTTCTTTTATCAGTTTGGACAAGTTCCTGTAAAACTGATTTATAATCATGAAAAGATTCAATTTCACCATTTTCTATCATTGGATAGATATAAGTTTCCATAAATTTTTCTACAGCTTCTATCCCTTGATCTAAAAATAAAGCTCCCATAAATGCTTCAAATATATCAGCAACTATAGCTTTTCTAAATTTTCCACCATTTTCTTCTTCACCTTTACCAAGTTTTAAATACTCATTTAATTTTAATTTTAAAGAATATTCATATAATGCATTTTCACAAACATAATGTGCTCTTTTTTTAGTCATTTCACCTTCAGAATAATTAGTATTATTATATAAGTATTCACTCATCACCATTTCAAGTACAGCATCTCCTAAATATTCTAATCTTTCATAACTTTCAGTATTTTCTTCATTGGCATATGAAGTATGAGTAAAAGCAGTATCAAATAATTTTTGATTTTTTATTTCTATATTTATATCACTTAATAATTTCATAAATAATCCTTTCTATTTATTAGTATTATGATAATAATTAAATTCAGATATTTCCAAAGCAATATCATCAAGTTCTTCATTTCCTGATATTAAAAATAATAATTCACTTACACTATTACAGTTTTTATATGGAATATTATAATAATCAAGTTTATCTATTTGTTTTTGAGTTAAATAAATATTATTTTTATAATATACATGCATATTATCACTTAATGAAAGTGACTCTACTAAAGAATTAATATCATAATCATTATCAAAAGTAAGCATTTTATCACCATATTAATTATAATGATAACTTAAAGTGCTGTCAAATTAATTTACTTTTAAAGATTTTTTTAGTATAATTAATAATAGGTGAAATATGAAAAATATACTTATAAAAATTATAAAAGTTTACCAAAAGATTCCTGGTAATTTTCATTATCAGTGTAAATTCACACCAACATGTTCTAATTATATGATAGAAGCTATAAATGAATATGGATCTATTAAAGGAATGTATTTAGGATTCAAAAGAATATTAAGATGTAATCCCCTATCTAAAGGTGGAATTGATCTTGTACCAAGGAGGAAAGAAAAATGAAAAAAATATTAATAATTATTATGATATGTCTATGTTTGACAGGATGTTTTAAAAGAGATGAACTCGAAGATATAACCATTTATACCACATCATACCCTGTAGAATACATTACTACTCGTTTATATGGAACTCACAGTAAAATAAAAAGCATTTATCCTGACGGTGTTTTTCCAAATAATTATAAATTAACTAATAAACAAATTAAAGATTACAGTGAAGGAAATATGTTTATATTTAATGGACTTTTAGAAAATGAAAAAGATTATGTTATTAAAATGTTTGATAATAACAAAGATATTAAAATAATAGATACTACACTTAGTATGGAATATAATAATAATATTGAAGAGCTATGGCTTAATCCAACAAATTTTCTAATGCTTACTCAAAATGTAAAAAATGGTTTAAATGAATACATAACTAATCATTATCTAAAAGAAGAAATAAATACAAATTACGATGCACTAAAACTTGAGATATCTTCTTTAGATGCTAAATTAAAATTAATTGGTGAGAGCGCTAATAACAAAACTATTGTAACATCTAGTGATATGTTTAAATTCCTAGAAAAATATAATATAAATGTTATTTCATTAGAAGAAAATAATAATTTAAATCAAAAAACAATTAATGATGTAATTACATTAATAAAAAATAAACAAATAAGTTATATTTTTGTTCCAGATAATGAAGACGCAAACAATACTGTAAAAAATATTATAGAACAAACAGGAGTACAAACACTTACATTCAATACAATATCAACATTATCAGAAGCTAATAGAAATGATAAAAAAGATTATATATCAATTATGAATGATAATATAGAGCTTTTAAAACAAGAATTATATGATTAATAGTACTAATGTACTATTTTTTTATTGAAAAAAACATCTATTACTAGATGTTTAATGTTCTAACTGATAATATACTTTGACCATAACTTTGCCAAGCTACTACACTACTTAAAATTACTCCTTTTCTAGGGTTAGCTGCATGAATCATATACCCATTACCAACATAAATTGCCGTATGATTTGGGTTACCACCATTTCCCCAGATTATAATATCACCTGGTTGCATATTTTCTAAGCTAATACTTGTTCCTATGTATGCTTGAGATGCTGAAGATTTTGATATATATACACCTATTTGTGAATATAAATATGAGACAAAACCAGCACAGTCAAATCCTGAAGGGCTATTGCCACCAGCTACATAAGGGCTTCCTAATAAACCATATGCAAGTGCTGTTATAACACCTCTATTTCCATTTAAATTATTATTAAATGAAATGTTAGTAGCATAATAATTTGTAGTAATTCTAGTTACCACAGTAGTTCTAATAGGATTTTTAACTACTACTGAAAAACTTTTCTCTGTAATATTCCCATTTTTATCTACTGCTTTAACATTTACACTATAAGTCCCTGGTACTTTAGGGTTTAAATCAGTTGTATATGTATAATAATTTTTGCTATCTTCTTTTACTTCATTATAAGGTATATAAGGTATATCGCCATCTATTACATCATTTACCTTAGATATATTATTAGTTATTACAAACTCATCCCCTATATAAAGAGTAACAGTATCTTCAATAAAATTAATAATAGGAGCGTTAGTATCCTTTACCTCTACTTTTAAAATATAACTTTTGCTAAGCTCAGATTTTTCAACTTCAAAATAAACTAATTGTTCACCTATTTTATTTGTATCTATTTGATTTGGTAATACACTTAACTTTCCTTCTGCTTTTTCTACAAAAGAATTTAAATCATAATCTTTTGTACCATATTCAATAATAGGTTTATCTTTAAATGCTATAACTAAGTTTTCATAACTCTTCATTTTACTTTCTATAACTTTTGTATCATTTAAATCTTTTATTATTACAGAAGTTAAAATAATTGAAATAAAAATAACTATTCCAAATATTTTTTCAATATTCAGTCGCATAAATATGTACACTCTCCTTCGCGTAAGAATTATACTACCATATTTTCTTTTATTTGTAAAATTGAGCTCATTATTACTATAACCAGAACTGAGATTTTTAAACAAAAAAAACTACCAAAATTGGTAGTTAATTACTAAATGGCGGAGACAGAGGGATTTGAACCCTCGCGCCAGTTGCCCGACCTACACCCTTAGCAGGGGCGCCTCTTCAGCCTCTTGAGTATGTCTCCAGCTACATTCAATTTTACAATAAAATAATATTTATGTCAATTATTTTTAGTTATTTTTGTGATTAATAAAACAAAATGTCCGCTTTTTTCATAAGTATTTATAAAACAAAATGTCCTATTATAAAGTATCTATAGGTAAGTATAAACCAATTTACAAAACAAAATGTCCTATTGCAATC
>CALVXR010000060.1 GCA_944371445.1 uncultured Bacilli bacterium | reverse complement strand
TTTCGTCAATTAGATTGTATCACAATATGCGTTAGATTATAGTAATCTTTCGCTTTTTTTTATTTTATTATCAAAATAAAAAAAGACTGTATGAAATTATTTCATTTCATTACAGCCCCTTTTTTTGTAATTAAGATTTTACAAGATAAATTGTTTTTATAAATCATATGGTATAATGTACTATATAGGAGGGGTAAAAATGATTAAAGAAACCGAAAATTTTATTATAGAATATGATAGTAGTATAGAATATATAGATGAAATAGTAGAAAAACTAAAAAAAGAAATGAAAAGAATACTAAATTTTTTTGAACTTAGTAATTTAAGTAAAAAAAAGAAAGTAAAAATATGGAATAATATTTTAGAATATCAAACACATTTAGAAAAGTATGTTCCTAAATATTATGAGTGGATGATTGCAGATACGTATGATGGAAATATTAATATGTTATCAACCAAAGAATGTAAAAAAACTAAATCACATTTTGATATAGAATTAGAAGAATTTTTGAAAAATATAATTCATGAATTTGTTCATTCTTGTCAGCAAGAAATAAATCCTGACTCTAAAAATGTAGAGTGGTTTTGGGAAGCCTTAGCTACTAATTTAGGAAATCCATTTGACCATGTTACTAGCATTCAGTGTACAAAAGAAGAATTAATGTATGATTTTAATTCACTATTTAATAATTATAATACAGCATATACTATTGGAAAATATATGCTTGAAAACTTTTCACATTCTAAAATATTAGAATATGTTAAAAATCGAGAAAAACTTATAAATGATACTGATGAAATTATAATCGGGGCTAAAAAATGGTTTAATGAAAATTATTTAGAATTACCATCAATTCCAAAAGCTGAAAACGAAGATTTTGTAATATATGCATCAAACTCGCTTACCTCTTTAGCAACTTCTGCTTTAACAGAACTTTCAAATGAAAAACAAAGAATACTAAAATTTTTTGAACTATCTAATTATCGTAAGGTACAGGTTAATCTATATGATAATCAAGAGAATTTTGTTAGCTTCTTAAAAAATATTAGATCTCCTAGATGGTTTATTCCAAAATATTGCAAGGGAACTTTTGATGATTTTATGATTAATCATAGTATAAATTTAGAAAAATTAAGCACTGATTATTCAAATTGTTTAAAATCTTTAATTCATGAATTTGTTCACATTATTTATAATAATATTGCAGATGAAAGAATTACATGGCTAGATGAAGGCCTTGCTATGAATTTATCCGGTGAAAATAGTATTTATGATAATAGGGAAAATTTTCAAAAATTTTTTGAAGAGAACATTTTATCTATTAAGCAAATACCTTTTATGAATGATTTAGTTCATGGTGAAAATTTTGTTAATGAAAATTATAATGGTTATGATTTATCATATTTTGTAGTAAAATATATATTAGAAATTATGACACAAAGTGATATAATATCCATTATTAAAGATAGTAATAAAGCTAAAATAATTGGTTATTCAGTATTAGAAGATGCTATAAAATATTATACAAAAATATTTGAACAATCGTTAGGAAGAAAAAACAAATAGAAATATCATATAAAATAATTACAATTAAAAAATTCCAAAAAATGTCGAATTATGATAGTTTTGGAAAAATAATTCCAAAACTTGACTTTGCTATTAAGTTAGTATATACTTTATTTAGGGGTGAATACTATGATACAAAGAACAGATTATGTTAATGAATTAAAAAAGTGGAAAGATAAAAATTTAATAAAGGTAGTTACTGGAATAAGGAGATGTGGAAAATCAACACTATTTGATTTATATATTGATTATCTAAAAGAAATAGGTATAAATGATGAACAAATTATTCATATTAACTTAGAAGATGCTGATTATGATTTTGAAAATTATAAAGAATTATATGATTATGTAAAAAATAAAATAAATTCTAAAAAACAATATTATGTATTTTTAGATGAAGTTCAAAATGTTCCAAAATTTGAAAAAGCAGTTGATAGTTTGTATATAAAAAAGAATGTAGATGTATATATAACAGGTTCCAATGCTTATTTACTTTCTGGCGAACTAGCAACTTTATTATCAGGTAGATACATAGAAATAAAAATGTTACCATTATCATTTAAAGAATACGTTACAGCTTTTTCAAATAAAGATTATCAAACCTTATTTCTTAATTATATGAAAAATGGTGGTATGCCAGGAAATATTAATATACTTAACACAACACCAAATGATATAGATAAATATTTAGATGGTATATTTTCTACAATAGTATATAAAGATATAATGGCTAGAAATAATATAACTGATAAATTATTACTTGAATGTATTATAAAATTTATATTTGATAGTATAGGTAGTCCTATTTCTACTAAAAAGATTAGTGATACGTTAACAAGTAAAGGAACTAAGGTAAGCAATCATACAGTAGAAAATTATATAACAGCATTTTTAGAAAGTTTTTTAATATATAAAGCAGAAAGATTTGATGTAAAAGGTAAAAACTTATTAGCTAGAGATTATAAATATTATGCTGTAGATACAGGTCTTAGAAGTTATCTATTAGGTAAAAAAGCAGATAGTGATATGGGACATATACTAGAAAATATAGTATATTTAGAATTATTAAGAAGAGGATACAAAGTATATGTGGGAAAAGTTGATGATTTAGAAGTTGACTTTGTTGCAGAAAATAGAGAAGGATTAAAATATTTCCAAGTTGCTCTAACAGTAAGAGATGAAAATGTATTAGAAAGAGAATTAAAGTCATTACAAAAAACAGGTGATCATTATCCTAAATATTTATTAACACTAGATATGGATTTAGAAGCTGATTATGATGGAATAACAAAAATAAATATAATAGATTGGTTATTAAAATAATAAATATTTTAAAGCATAAGTTAAAAATAAACTTATGCTTTATGCTATTGCTTTAAAAAAACATAAATAAAAAACAAGTTTTTGATAAAAAGGCAAAATGCCCCTTTCCCCATATGAAGATACATGAGAATAAACTTGTTTATTATGTTCAACTGTATAATATT
>CALVXR010000059.1 GCA_944371445.1 uncultured Bacilli bacterium | reverse complement strand
AATATTATACAGTTGAACATAATAAACAAGTTTATTCTCATGTATCTTCATATGGGGAAAGGGGCATTTTGCCTTTTTATCAAAAACTTGTTTTTTATTTATGTTTTTTTAAAGCAATAGCATAAATTATTTACTAATAATAGAATTATTTTTAGTTAAATATTTTTTTCTTGTAGACTCTCCACCCCTAATATGCCTTATTTTTAAATGATAATTCATAATTTCTTTAACTTTTTGATATTTTTCTTTATTTACATAAAATAATCGTTCATGTAAATCTTTATGTATAGTACTTTTACTTATTTTAAATATTTTTGCAATCTCTCTTATTGTTTTTTTAGTTTCTAACATATAATTTGCTTCTTTTAGAACTCTTTCTTTTATAAAAGAATTCATATTACCACCTCTAACAAATTATATTTATATATATATTATTTATACTAAAAAATAGGGATAATACCCTATAATTCACTTATATTTTTATCATAATATGATTCTGGATTTACATTACTTCCATTAATTATAAGTTCAAAATGTAAATGATTACCTAAATCTTTTGAAATATTTGAAGTACCACTTTTACCAATTACCATTCCTTGTGTTACAGTATCACCTTTTTTAACTTGTACTTCGCTTAAGCTTTGGTATACACTTATAACATTATTGTCATGCTTAACTTCTATTATTTTGCCTAGTAATTCATCTTCCTTTACATCATTTACAGTTCCATCTAAAACAGCTACTACATCAAAAACATTATTAGATGCATATGCTACTCCACTATTTTGGATATATGTGTTTTGATAAAAGATTATTGCATTTTCTTGTTTTTCTGAAGTTGCTTTATAATCATAATAATCTTTTTTTATAGTAACACTAGCATCTGTATATGGTCTTATAAGTATTTCTTTTGTGCTTACTACTGGAACATCATCTTCTATAACTGTATCAGAAACATAATCATAATTTTCATCATTATTAAATGTTGTTTTATTCATAAAACTATCTACCATATATAATATTCCTAAAACAGCTACAAATATAAAAGCGTAAATTCCATATAATACTGGTCTTTTAATTCTTCTATTTGTCATATTTTCACCTCTATTTTAATTATTTACACATTAAGTGAAAATATACATTTTTTTTAAATTTTTTTTATTTCCACACCAGTATAATAATATTTTAATATTTGATCATATTTATAACCTTTTTTAGAAAGCGCTAGTGCTCCATACTGACTCATTCCAACTCCATGACCATATCCATTTGTAACTATTTTTATATTATTTCCATTTTGATTAATATTAAAGAAATTTGATCTTAAATTTAATTTTTTAGCTACTTCACTTCCAGTAAATAATTTATCATTTATTTTTATGTTTTTTATTCTTCCAGTACTAGTAGTATCTATATTTTCTACTTTTATATTATTTGTCTTACTTATACCAAGTTTTGTACAAAAATCATCAATTACATATTCTGTTACTGTTTCAAATACTGGTGATACTTCTTTATCAAATGATGAATCTACACTTCTTAAATATGGAAGTTTTTCAGAAAAGACTTCTTCCACATTTTCTGTTTTTCCTGCAGATGTAGAAAAAAACATAGCTTCTATTACTTTTCCATCATATTCTAAATATTCTCCTTTAGTTTCAATAACAGCTTTTCTTACCTTATTTATATTATTGTCATAGTTATTACCCCATTTTTGTTTTAAAGTATTTTCATCTAAATATACCTGATTCATAACAGTATCAACTACATCATAATCATTACTTTTATTTCTATTCATTTGAACTAATGCATAACTACGAGCAGCAACTGCTTGTGCTTTTAAAGCTTCTAATTCAAAACTAACTGGCATTTCACCAGATATAACACCAACAATATATTCTTCAAATGGAACTTCAATTATATTTCCACTTGTTTGTTTTATTTTTATATTATCATCTGTTTTAAAAAAAAATTTTATATTATCATCATAAACAAATAATTTAATAAATAAATATGGTACAAATAATATTAATAGTATTATAAAAATTAATTTCTTCATAAATTTATCTCCATTTTATATTATTCACATAATAATAAAATATTATCAGTTTTTTTATAAATTTTTTGTCAAAAATATAAAAATATATATTTTATTATCAATATTATATCTTCACAACCATTTATATCAAAAACTTTAATATTATTAGATAATATATAACAAAAAAATCACAAATATCTAAAGTAACTATTTAACTTTAACATATTTATGATTTTATAATAATTTAACAAATATAGAACAATATTCCAGTGGTTACCAGCATTGTTGCCGTTGCCATTACCGTTACTGTTCACATTCGACACATTGGAAGAAGCGCCTAATCTTAGGTTTATCCCCTTTTAGACATTATTTGCTTCGCAAAAATGCCTTTTACAAACCTTCGGTTTGCTTATTTACATTACCATTTTAATTCATACTAAGTGAGTATGGTTTTGTCATTGTTCCTTCTCCTGAACTTATTTTGACATTTGATTTTAGAGTTACAACTGGACGCGCACCACCCCAGTGGCTACCAGCAAAATGGCCGCTGCCATAACCGTAACTGCCCACACGCGACACAAAGGAAGAAGAGCCTACCCATCTATTTATATACCAATATGCGATGTTTAAATCATTTCCTGAATACATTTCTCCCCATGTTGGTAATACTACTTTTGCTGTTACTTTTCCATCATTTGTTGTACTTGGATATGTCCCTCCTGGA
>CALVXR010000058.1 GCA_944371445.1 uncultured Bacilli bacterium | reverse complement strand
TATATAATATCATTTTTTCAAGATTTGTCAATTCCCTCTATAGGGAATATATAGTATTTAGATAGTTTTTAAATAATCTTCTAATTCAGATAGTTTAATCTTATTAGATAGATTTTCAATAAATACTTCATTAGAATAATTGAATATTAAGAAAGTTTTATCTTTTATGATAATTCTATTAGGTTCAATATAAGTTAAATTAGTTCTATCTATCTTTCTTATATTACCATTAATGATTTTAGGTGTAGTCTTTGCAAACTCACATATCAGTTCTAATTTCTTTCTTAATGATTCTTCAATAGGTAATTCTTCTTTAATAATATTTACCATAATACCATCCTTTCTTTCGGATGTTTTTTGTAAATACAAAAAACTAATCCATTTCTGAATTAGTTATTTATCAAACTCAAACTATAAAAGTTCGAGCAGAATTCCTTTTGGTAGCGAGAGGGGGATTCGAACCCTCGACCTACTGGGTATGAACCAGTTGCTCTAGCCAACTGAGCTATCTCGCCATAAACAAGAACAATATAATAATATCATATATTATTCTTTTTGACAATAGATTTTTATAAAATTTTTTATTTATCAAATTTTTCTTTAAAAGAACAGTGTTTACAGATGTCTAAATAAGCTTTTCTATTGTTAAAGCCTTTTATTATATTTTTACATTTGTCAGTATTTAATATTTCTTCTAAGGAACTATTAAATATATTTCCTAAATTACTTAAGCCAAATGAATCAAGACAGCACACAATTACTTTCCCATCTACTAAAATTCCGATATGTCTTTTTAATCCATGACAATACCCTTTTTCCTCATAATAATTGTTATCTAAACTAGGCCATGTAAACTCTTTATCTTTATTTATATAAATATTATCATCTATTTTTATATTATCTTCAGTTAAGATTTTTTTATACGTATTATTATCAATTTTATATTCTTCTTTTATTTTATTTAGATATTTTAACATTTTTTCATCTATTTTATTATTCTCAAGTGTCCAAAATCTATATACAATATAAATATTTTTTAACTTTTTTACTGAAGATATGATATCTTCTATATAGTTTTCTTTATTATTTTCACTATGAAGTGAGATATTTATTTGTCTTACAACATTATATTTATTAATATCTTCTACTCTATTTTTAAGAAAAAAACCATTTGTAGTAATATTTACTTTTTTATTATATTTTTTACATAAAGATAATATTTCTTTAAATTTACTATGAAGTAATGGTTCTCCTTTTACGTGAAGATAGATATAATCAGTATAATCATTTATTTTTTTTAATACTTCTTCAAATTCTTCTAGACTCATTTCTTTTATTTTTCTATTATCTTTTATACAAAAAGAGCAATTTAAATTGCATTTATTTGTAATTTCTATATATATTTTTTTAAATCTCATTTTTTTCCTTTTCTAACATAATTTAAATTTTCTTTTGTAAAAGTAATGAGTCCAGTATATCCATTTTGTGCATATTCCTCTTCATCCATATAAAACCCTGATTGTTCTGCTATAAAAGTACTGTTTTGATTACTAGGATCTATAGTAAGATAAGCATCTTTTATATTATAATTATCAAGTAAATAATTACTTACTTTATTAAGTATTTTTCTTCCTAATCCTCTTCCTCTATATGATTTTAAAATGGAATATTCTAATTCTACTTTATCTCTTACTACTGGTGATATATAAAAATATCCTACTATTTCATCTTCTACTTTTACTATATAACCATTTCCAAATAAGTTATCATTATTCATAATTAATCTTTCTTTAATATCATGAATAAACTTACTATTAGAGTCACCAGTAGTAAATTCTTTTAAAAGTTTTATATGATTGATATCATTTTCATCAAATTTTACGAGTTCAATATCTTCTATTTTCACTAAAATAACCCCACTATCTTACCATCATTTATATCAATATTTAAGTAATTTGCACTTTTAGAAAGACCTGGCATAGTCATAATATTTCCCATATATATTGTAATAAATCCAGCACCATTATTTATTTTAACATCAGTTACTGTCATGGTAAAATCTTTTGGATATCCTAACTTTTTAGGATCATCTGTAATAGAAGAAGGTGTTTTTGCTATACATATAGGTAATTTATTAAAATTATTTGTTTTTATTTTGTCTAATATTTTTTTAGACTTTTCTTCATATAAAACTTCTTTAGCATGATAATGATTTATGCATACTTTTTCTATTTTTGTATAAATGTCATCATCTAAATCATACATAAAATGTTTTTCTGATTCTTTATTACTAGAAACAATATAGCTTGCTATAGCAAGTGCCCCAGAACCACCTTTTTTATATGCGTCTGATATTAAAAATGGCGTATTTAATTTTTCTGCAAATTCTTTTACAAAATTTATTTCTTCTTCTGTATCATCTTCAAATTTATTTAAAACAATTAATAAATTATTACTAAAACAGTTCATATTTTCTATATGAAATTTTAAGTTTTCTATACCTTCTTCTAAAGATTTTCCATTATGTTTTAGTGCTTTAATAGTAACTCCTAAAACAACTAAATCAGGATAAATATCATCATATCTACATTTGATATCGAAAAACTTCATAGCTCCCATATCAGAACCAAACCCAGCTTCAGTTATTACATAATCAGATAAACTTAAAGCTAAATTAGTTGCGATTATACTGTTACATCCGTGTGCGATATTGGCAAATGGACCACCATGAATTATAACAGGATTATGTTCTAGTGTTTGAACTAAATTAGGTTTTATCGCATCTTTAAGTAAAACTGCTACAGAGCCTTCTACTTTTAAATCACGAGCAAATATTTCTTTTCCATCTTTACTATATCCTATTAAAATATTCCCTACTTTTTCTTTTAAATCGTCTAAATTTTTACTTAAACATAAAATAGCCATCATTTCGCTTGCTGTAGTTATATCAAATTTATCATTTCTATCAATTTTATTTAAATAAATATTTCGAAGAGCTCTATCATTTATATCTAAGCATCTTCTTATCATAATATTATCTTTATCTATATTAAGTTCATTTCCATTAAATATATGACTATCAACTACTGCACAAAGTAAATTATTCGCGCTTGTTATAGCATGAAGATCACCAGTAAAATGCAAGTTAATATCTTCCATTGGAATTACCTGACTCATTCCACCACCAGTAGCCCCACCTTTTGTTCCAAATACTGGTCCAAGTGATGGTTCTCTTAAAGCAGCTACCGCATTTTTACCTAGTTTACATAAAGCATCAAGTATACCGATTGCTAGTGTTGTTTTTCCTTCTCCGAAAGGCGTCGGATTAATTGAAGTAACTAAAATAAGTTTACCTTTTTTTTCTTTAGTTTCCATATTTATTTTAGCTTTATCATTTCCATATAAAACTATATTATTTTCTATATTAAGCTTTTTAGCTATTTCAGTAATATTTACTTTTGATGCTTTTTCACAAATTTCTAAATCAGTCATATTATCACCTTCTTACTTATATTATATAATTTTAAATGATAAAAATCTATAAAAAAAGAATGTAAATCATTCTTTAAATAGCTATTAAAGTTATTTCTGTTGGATAAATATTACCGCCATGATATCTTAGATAAAATTTATAACTTGGATCCATTTCTTTTATCATCATAGGTATTTTATATAAATCTTCATTATTATGATAAACAGATATTAAAAGTTTAGGATGATTTTTAATGATATGATTTTTAGCACCCATAAGTGCTTTTTGCTCTGCTCCTTCTATATCCATTTTAATAACAGTTATATCATCATTTATATATGAATCTAAAGTAACCATTTCTATTTCTTTGTCTCCATTTACATCTATTTTATTAGCACTTGTTCCTGCTTCATTTTCTTTAATATAAATAATCTCATTTTCATCACCAATAGCTTTTTTAATATACTCAATATTATTATAATTTGCTGTATTTTCTTTTAAATATGCAAAAGAAGAATCTGTCATTTCAAAGGCATATATTTTTTTATAATTTTCACCATATGTACTTATATAGTCAATAATAGTATCTCCAGTAAAAGCACCTAAATCTACAAAAACATCATCTCTATTTGTTTTTATTACGTCAACATCAAAATAATCTTTAAAGTTTGTTTCTCTTACTTCTGATAAAGTTTTAAAATCATAACTATAGAAATTATTTAAAATTCCATATAGTAATTTCTTAGATCTATAATCCTCTAAATTATCATAAAGCCATTTAAATTTATCTAAATTTTCTTTAATCATTTTAGATTTTAACATTATTTGTTCAAAATTCTGATTTTCTTCATCAAGTATTCCCCAATAATCAAATTGATTTAAAAAGTTTTGAAGAGATTTTCTAGTATCAGGATGAACTTTAAAATAATTAGCTTTTATGTTTATATAAATATCTTCTACACTAAATTTTCCAAGTTTTTGAATAAGCTTATTAAACTTATTATCTATTTCATTCATTTAATCACCTATAAAAGTATATGCAAAAAAAATAAGTAAATTAAAAAAATGACAAAATAAATTTTGTCATGCGCACCCTATGGGTGCATTTTCTTTATCCAAATTTTATATTATAATTATATTAGTGATGTATTATGAAGCATATGGATATTAATAATTTTAATAATT
>CALVXR010000057.1 GCA_944371445.1 uncultured Bacilli bacterium | reverse complement strand
GTGCAAAAATAATATTAAGATTATCATCAGAACCATTTGTAATAGAACTCCAATTCCATGACCATTGTCCATTTTTATAAAAACTATCGGAAGAGTCATCATATAAGTAAGCTTGCAAATTAACTTGTTGACTTTCAAACTCAAGTTTATTGTCAGATACATTATACTTCATTGGTTTATCATAATACCAAAAATTAAGCTCTTTTTTATTAGATATTTGAATATGATAATAATTATGATTTAATACTTCGTCTGGAAGTGTAATTATTCTTTTTTCAGTAAATCCCCATGGATTATCAATTTGTGCGAAATCAAGTTCAATTTGATTTGATTCTAAAGCATTTACATTACCAGCTATAAAAAATAGAGAAAATACTAAAGCAATCATTAATAATTTATTTCTTAAGTTTCCTATCATTAAAAAACTCCTCATATAACTCTCTATCAACAATTGCTTCATCATCTAAACTACTTTTTTTGAAATTTAAAAACATAAGAATTGCTGTTACAAACCCTGCATTTATAGTAATACTTACACCTAAAATAAAATTTATCATAAAATAACCTCCTAAAATAAAAAGCTGGATTTCCTCCAGCCTCCACTATCCTACTCTTTTTCTTCTTAAGAAAAGAGCTTTACATAAACCAATTGCTGCACTTACAAGACCTAAAGTAATAATAATTTTCCCCATTGGGTTTTCCCATAAAGTAGTGAAAAAATTACCTGTCATTGTCATAAATCCAGTCATTGAATTACCAGCTTCAGTAAAAATACCTGCTGCTGTTGGTGCTTCTAAAAAATTAACCATTATTTCCCTCCTTTTAAATATAAGAGCTCTTAATTTAACATATATCATAACGTTTTTTATTTGTCAACCTATTTTGGTTGACGCAATTAAATTTCTTGCTATTATAGAAAATTTTGATATAATACAAGTGAGGTGTTTATAGTTTAAATTTGACAAATAGTAATTTTTTCGTATAATAACCCACTAAAAAGGGGGAATTTATGTGGAAAACATTACATTTGCAAATGTTTGCAATAATTATTTTTTGTATATAAAATTGAAAAAAAAGCCACAATCATTTAGAAGTATCACAAGTAGAATAAATAATTATATACTACCTTACTTTTCTAATACTAATATATTTGATTTTACTGCATTTGAATTTCTAGAGTGGCAAAATATGATTAATTCAAAAAATTTATCCTATAAATACAAAAAAACACTACATTATGCATTTGTAGGATTATTAAATTATTGCAAAATCTTTTACAATTTAGATAAAAATGTTGCTAGCGAAGTAGGTAATTTTAAAAATTACGAAGTAGAAAGCATAGCTAAAGTGTGGACTTATGAGCAATTTAAAAAATTTATTGAAGTAGTTGATGTAGAATTATACAAAACACTATTTAAATTTATGTATTTTACTGGTTGTAGAATTGGAGAAATATTAGCTTTAACATGGAATGATTTAGAAAAAAATATTATACACATCAATAAAACAATCTCTAAAGAAAATATAAACGGTCATAGAGTTATAACACCACCAAAAACAAAAAAATCTATACGAAAAATATGTATAGATAATCATTTACTTTTAGACTTATACAACTTAAAAAACTATTATGCTAATTTATATGATAACTATTCAATAGATTATTATATCTTTGGAGGCAATAAGCCTCTATCTCCTAGCACTATAGAAAGATACAAAAATAAATATTGCAAAATATCTGGTGTCGAAAAAATAAGATTACATGATTTTAGACACTCACACGCTACTTTACTTTTAAAAAATAATATTCCAATATCTACAATCTCAAAAAGATTAGGACATAAGAATACATCTACTACTCTAGATATTTATGCACACTTTGTTGAAGAAGACGAAAAAAGAGTGCTGGACACACTCAATTCTCTTACTTATTAATTGCTATGCAACTAATAAATATTTTGCACAAATATTTAATCTAATAAAGATTAATCTATAAACACCCTTTAATTTTTAATTTAAAGGCTATTTATCGAACAAAAATGGTCGGGAAAACAGGATTTGAACCTGCAACCCCCTGGTCCCAAACCAGGTGCTCTACCAAGTTGAGCCATTTCCCGATAAATGGTGCACTCGAAGGGATTCGAACCCCTGACCTTTTGGTTCGTAGCCAAACGCTCTATCCAGCTGAGCTACGAGTGCAGAAAATAAATACACGTATAATATTATCACAAAATATTATAATAATCAAGTATTTATTAATATATTACTTATATTTGTTTACAATTTCATTCAAAATAAGCATTTTTTTATCTAATTCTTTTACCATCAATGAATAATTATACATTTGCGATTTCACATCATCAGGTATATTTCCAGAGAATTTATATCTAATTTTATGATCTAAACTAGCCCAGAAATCCATAGCACTTGTTCTTATTTGAATTTCAGCTTTAACATATTTCACATGATTTTGAAGATAAATAGGAACATTAACAATTAAATGATAACTAGAATATCCTGTATCTTTAGGTTTAGATATATAATCTTTTTTTTGAATTATTTCTATATTATGAGAATTACTTATCACTGATACTATATCATAAACATCACTTAAGAAAGAGCAGACTATTCTAACACCAATAATATCATTTATATATTTACACATATTACTAATGTTAATTTCATAACCATGTTTTATCAATTTTTCTTGAATACTTTCTTTACTTTTTAATCTAGATTTTACGTGTTCTACAGGATTATATTGATGTTTTCTAACAAACTCTGTTATCAAAATATCTAATTCTGTTTCAAGCATTTTTTTTGCATATATATACTGATGAATGACTTCTTCAAATTCTTCTTCTTGCATAATTCCTCCATTTATTGAAATATAAATTATTATATGAATTTTTTAAAATCATTTTAATATTTTATCTATATTTTCCAAATTCTTTTTAAATATTTTTCTTATATTAAGTATCTGTATAATATCAAGTATTGAATATATAATTAATACGATACCAATAACTTGTGTTATCTTTATAAGGCCTTTAAAAGGATCAAAAATAAGAGATACTCCAAACATAAACATAAGAATTATGATTATTAATGAAATATACCAGTTCTTATCTTTATATTTACTAAAATTTATAATGTATTGTATTTTCAAAGTACTATTAATTACCATCCATACACCAATAATTATAGGAAGTAAAGTTCCAATTGCTGTTGGATTAAGTATGATTAATAAGCCTACAATTATATTTATAATACCATATGCTAGTTCAAATTTAATTATTCCTTCTTTTTTATCTTGAATATATTTTACAACTGAAAATAATCCATTCATAATAATTATTGTCGCAATTATATAAGATATAAAAGATATTGTAGCTATTGTTTTAGTACAAAGAAAAATTCCAAATATTAATAATAGAAATGATATAATTATGGAACTATAATACATTTTTTTAAATTTTTTTAACATATTATCACCTATAATAATTATAGCAAAAAAATATTATTTTTAAAATTTATATTATTTTTTTAATACAATTATATACATTTTAACTATTAATTATTTTAAAATCTTATTAAAATTTATTCATTATATAAAAAAACGATTTTTCTATTTAATTAAAGAAAAACCGAAACTTATCAAAATGGCAGGGGCAGCAGGAGTCGAACCCACATCAGCGGTTTTGGAGACCGTTATTCTACCATTGAACTATGCCCCTAAATAAACAACAAGTAAATTATACCACAAACTCACTATAATTTCAACACTTTTTATTTACCATTACATATATTAATTATAGGTGATTATATGTCTATAGTAAAATACACTTCTAAAGAGAGGGATCTTTTAGCTCGTTTAATGAGAGCAGAAGCAGTAGGAGAAGGTAATCTTGGAATGCTTATGGTTGGGAATGTATGTGTTAATAGAACTATATCAAACTGTCTGACATTTAAGGATATAAATACTATTACAAAAATGATATATCAAAATCCTGGAGGATTCTCTGGTGTTAATAGCCCTTTATTTTTTGGTAATCCAACAGAGAACGAAAAAATGCTAGCCGATAGGGTTTTAAGAGGAGAATATTATTACCCAGCAACAAATGCTCTTTGGTTTTATGCTCCTAAAAGCGGAGCTTCTTGTCTTCCTTATTGGTGGGATCAAAGAAATTCAGGAAGATATAAAAATCATTGCTTTTATATTCCTGACCCAGGAATTTGTAAAGAAATACACTAAAAAAGTTATCTTTTTGAAAGATAGCTTTTTATTATGGTATTAATAATGTTTGACCTATACTTAAAAGAGTACTTTTTAAATTATTTACTTTTATTATATCATCTACAGTCGTATTATATTTTTGAGCAATTGACCATAGACTATCTCCACTTTTAACAATATATGTAGTTAGTGATTCATCTGAGTTATTACTAGGTATTTTTAATTTTTGACCTATACTTAAATTAGTGTTATTTAAGCCGTTTAGCATCATAATTTCTGATACGGTTGTATTATACGTGCTAGCTATTCTATATAAACTATCGCCACTTTTTACAGTGTAAATTATGTAATTACTATCAGGTTCTTCTGGTAAATTACTTTCTTTTACTTTTAGTTTTTGACCAATGCTAAGTGTTTCAGTTTTTAAATTATTTATTCTTTTTAATTCATCTACTGTTGTATTGAATTTTTTAGCGATACTCCATAAACTATCACCTTTTTGTACTATATATATATTGTTTTCTTCTATTGGTTTATCTTCAACATCATCATTACTTGGAAGTATTAATTTTTGACCAATTTGTAAAGAATTAGATGTTAAATTATTTAGTTTTTTTAGTTCATCTACTGTTGTATTAAATTTTTTGGCAATACTCCATAAACTATCACCTTTTTGTACTATATAGACATTATCGGATGTTGTTTTTCCTATATATTCTGAAACAGCCTTTACTACAGCATTAACATATTTAACATAATCATTTTTTAATTGATTTACATCATCTTCTGGACTATCTAAAAAACCATATTCTATTATTACAGGCTGTGTTTTCCCTGTATTTCTATGTATAAAATAGTAATCTTTACTTGTATCTGATGGTAATCTTCTTTGGTATGCTTTTCTAGGATTTTGACCAGCGTTTTCTAATTCTTTTAAAATTAAATCTGCTAATTTGGAGTTATTTCTTAAAGCATAAATTACTTCAGCACCATCGCCACCTCGCGATGGTCAAAGTGTAGTTAATTATAATTCCCCTTTGTAAAAATATATTTTCATAGCGTCTTCACTATATGAAGGCTTAGATATATCTATATCAAGAAAATTTGATATAAAATAAATAAAATATTGAGAAGCAACTAATAAATCATACTCACATAATATTCCATCATATCTACTTTCAATTATTA
>CALVXR010000056.1 GCA_944371445.1 uncultured Bacilli bacterium | reverse complement strand
TAATCAAAATTTAATTTTTTCAAAATTTCACTTGTGTGAAATCTTTTTGGCGTGGGTTTCTTTCCAATTTTTAACAAACTATTAAAATTTGTAAAATTACTATTGACTTTTAATAGTTAGTCTCCTTTAATATTTCTTCTAATCTTTCTTTATACTCATCAAGTGATTTATTATTATATATGAAATAATCAGCGTATGCAATAGGTCCTCCCTTAGCAGAGTTTTCTATTTCTGCAATATCTCTTTTTATTGCATCTTCTTTAGAAAAAGGTCTATCTTTTCTATTACCAATTCTTTCATACCTTAACTCTTTATCAGTAATAACACAAATTAACTTTAAATTAGGAAATTCTTTACTTAATATTTTATATTCATCCCAAGAATATAAACCATCTAAAACAACATTCCCCTCTTTTGCTAGTTCTTTTATCTTAGGTAAAAGCAAAATAGCTACTGCTCCCATTCCTAACTCTTTTCTTAAGTTTTCCCTAAATTCTTTCTGACTATCAGGAGTAATAGGTATTCCTGCTTCATTCATTTTATCATAGATTACTCCACCAAAATATACTTTTTGATAACCTTTTTCTTCAAGCAAATCACAAGCTACTGATTTACCACTACCACACATTCCAACGATTGCTATTATATTATTTTTCATAACATACCCTTTCTAATTCTAATATTTTATTTAATTCTTCTTCTAAGTTATTATTATCTATTACATAATCAAAATTTTTATAATCATCTAAATTTGTCTCTGTTATATGATTTTTTTCTTCTATACTTAAGTTATTATGATCACCTTTTATTCTAATAACAGTAATATTTTTTAATTTTTGTTTTGGAATTTCTATTTCTTCTATTAATCTAGCATCTGTAATAATTATTAAATCATAAAAATATGAATAAATTTCTACATCTTCAAGTACCCTATTAATTAAAAAATATTTATCTATTTTATTTTTCAAAAAATCAATTCCAAAATCCTGTAATATTTTTCTAGGTTTTGTTTCCTCAAGTCCATCCCATCCTGTTATTTTTTTTACATATTGCTTTAAATAATAAGCATAAGATAATTTTATACATTTTTTATCTTTATTTTTTTCTATTATCATATCAGCCATTTTGTCTTTACCACTTTTTGCTTTACCTGAAATAATATATATTTTAGGACTTTTATAATTATACTGCATCTTTAACCTCCTTTTTATAAAAGAAAAACCACAGGCTATTTCTAGGAACGAAAAGCCGTGGTACCATCCTAATTTTAACTTAATTTAAATAACGGTATTAACCGGCAAGTTTTTTCTTGCACTTAGAAGGAGCATTCAAATTTACTTTTTACTTATTTTCACCTACCATAAGCTCTCTATTAAAAAATATAAATTTTACTAATCTTCATCTTCGTTTTCACTTATATTTACTATATTATATTTATCATTTAAAAATTCAAATATAACTTTACAAACAGATATTATTGGTGTTGATATAACCATACCTATAATACCAAAGAAATGACCAAAAATCAATAATCCAAGCATTATAACTACTGGATGTAATTTAGTTGTTTTACTCATTATAACTGGTTGTAGTAAATTTCCTTCTATAAACTGTATTAAAACAATTGATAAAAGTGTAAGTATTCCAATTGGAACCCCTTGTGAAAAACCTACTATAACAGCAGGTGCTCCACCTATATATGGTCCTGCATATGGAATTATATTTGTTATTGCGCAAAATAATCCAAAAAGCATTGGCGCCTTAAGACCAACAAGCCAAAGTGCTAATGATGTAACTATGAATATAGCTGTACAATCTAGTACTGCTCCTCTTACCCATTTTCTAAGTGAATAATTAGTTGCAGTCATTAATCCTTTTGCAGTTTTATAAAATCTTTTTGGTATTAATGAAGTGAAAGAATTATTTACATTATCAAAACTGATAAGTAAGTAAAAACCTATTACCATACCAATTAATATTACACCTAAACCAGATATCATACTTGTTATAATATTAACTGTAAGAACTGGTAAATCTTTTGTTAAGTTTATACCAAAATCACTAATGGTTTTAAAAATATCTTTTTCTAAAGAATTTACATCAAATCCTTTTACGTCCTCAAAAGAACTTAGTATAGTAGATACCCATCCTTTTAAAGAATCGATTACTCCAGGTATACTTTTAGCAAACTCATTTATTTGTTCTGTAAGAAGTGGTACTATAGAACCTACTATAATACTAATTCCACCTATTACTAAAAGATATGTTATAAATGTTCCAAGACTTCTTCTTATTCCCTTCTTTTCCATCCATTTTACAAACGGGTCAAATAGCCATGCTATTCCAAGACCTATAAATAAAGGAAATAATACTTTTAATATAGTTAGTAAAAACCCCCATATTTTCCATTCTTTAAATATAATAGTAATTACATATATACTTACAATAAAGATAAGTATATATATTACGCTAAGTATTTTTTTTCCTAAAGAAATAACTTCATTTAATTCTTTTTTATCTATTTCTTTTTCACTTTTTTTTCTAAACATATTTTCACCTTCTTTACAATTATAACATTATTTATGTATATATTGTTTATTTTTATTTATTTTATCTATTATTTTTTTATATTCTAAATTATCTATTTGTTCATTTAACTTATTTAACTCTTCTAAAAGACCTCTTTTTACATCATCACTAAAAATATTAAAGCAAGCATCTATAATAGATTCTATCATTTTATAACTAAAATTTTCCATAATTTCATCATTATATTCTTCATCATTAAAAATCTCTTCTAACATTATAAGTAAATTCTTTATTGCAATTATATAAGTATAGAAATTGAAAAGTTCAGTTGTACCTGTGTTATATTTTATTTGAGGTATTTCTACTTTATCTATTAACATACTATCACTATTTAATAACTTTTTTTCTGTATTTCTATTTATAAAACATAATATATATTTCATATAAACATATAAAAATTTATCATTTTTATCCATTTTATTTTTCATATCAATTAATACTTCTAATGTAAACTTTGAAATTGATTCTAAGAATAATTCTTCCATAAAATTATAGTTTTTTCTACCTATTACTATATTATAACCTCTATTTATATAATCAAAATTTATATATTGTAATAGATCATTATGAACAAAAGGTTCATATTTTTCACTATGATAATATGTTTGATAAAGACTAAAAACTATTCTTCTTAATATTGGATGTGTATATGTTTTACTTAGTAACTCATGGTAATTAATACTATCATTTAACATTTTATCTTTATTAAAAAACAAAAAATTATATATATATACCATTTCTAATAAGAGAGAACTTTTTAAAATTATTCCCTCTTCTCCATAATAATATGGAATTGATAACAATGCATTATTATCTACATTTAATAAATTTAATAATTCTATAAATTTATCTTTATCCAAATTTAAATTGTTATAAAAATTTTGTTCAACTTCTAAGCAAAGATTTAATTTTTCTTTAACAATTTGTAATTGTTTTTCATCAGGAGAAAGCTCTAAGTTCATTAAATCAATATATAATTCATATATTCTATAAGTAATTAATATTATACTATCTAACTTTTCTATCATAATATCATCTCTTAAAAGATATAATATCAATACTTACTTGTAAAGTCAACAAAAAAAAGAAATGAAATTACATTTCTTCTTCCAATTCATCTTCTGTAGTAATATTTAAATCAAGTGTATCATCATCTAGATCATCACTATCATCTATCTCATCAATATCTTCTTCTATTTCATCGTCTATTTCTTCTTCTATCTCTTCAGATTCTGTTTCTTCTTCATCATCTTCATATGAAATTTGTACAGATCTTTTTTCCCTTAAATCCCATTCTGCATTATCTAAAAGAACAAATCTTTTATCTAAAGCAAGTTCTGTATAAAAATCACCTATTTTATTTGTATATTCTTCTTCCGAATAGTTAAGAAGTGATGCTATTTCTTTAAAGATTGCTGGTGTATTCATTGTTTTTTTATTTTCTTTTAAAATCATATAAGTTAAATCTGTATAAGATAAAACTTCTATTTCTTCTTTAGGCATATCTATTAATTTCATAAAATTCCTCCAATAATTAATCCACGCATAATTTTATCATATTATATTAATATGTCAATACTTATTTTTTAATTCTTAAAAATTACATAAATGTTGGTATTTCTATTTCTAGTAAATAAAGCATTTCTTTTAACACTTTGTTTGTTAAGTTAAGTATATAAAGCCATGAATTTTTTTTATCTACATCATCTAAACCTATTATATGATTTGCTTCATAAAAGTTGTTTGCTAAAAGAGCTACATTATATATATAATCTGCTATATAGTTTGGTTTTCTTTCTTTAAATGCCATATTAAATGAGCTTTCTAATTCTAATAATTTCATTCTAAGTTTACGATCTTGTTCATTATAAATGATATCATTTAACTTATTATCTATATTATTGTCTTTAAGTATTTTTTCTATTCTTAGATATGTATATAAAATATATGGCCCTGTTTTACCAACTACTTGTGAGAATTTTTCTATATCAAAAATATAATCTTTATCTCTACCATTTTGTAAATCTGCAAATTTTATAATAGCATTTACTATTTTATCAATATCTTCTTTATTCATATTTTTATTTTCTTCTTTTAAATTAACAAAAGTTTCTTTAACAAGTTCAAATAACTCACTTAATTTTGGAGCATCTCCTTTTCTTGTTTTAAAAGGTTTTCCATCTTTGCCATTTATAGTTCCATTATAAGCATGCTCTAATGAGTTATATGGAGTAAGTCCAGCCATATCACTTGCTCTAAAAACTTGTTCAAAATGTAAATTTTGTCTAAAATCTGTTACATAAATAATATGATCAGGATTATATTTTTCATATCTTTCATATATAGTAGCTAAATCAGTAGAATCATATACATATGCTCCATTACTTTTTTTAAACATCATAGGTGGCATTGGTTTATTATCTGTTTCTTTTTTGACATTAACCACAAGTGCCCCTTCACTAAGTTCAAGTAAATTCTTTTCTTTTAATAATTTTTCACATTTATCTAAATATGGATATGAGTCTCTTTCACCTTTCCATAAATCAAAACTAACACCTAAATAATCACATATCTTTTTAGCGTCTGCTACTGATATTTCTATTATTTTATCAAGTATTTTGTTGTATTCTTCATTTCCTTCTTGTATCATTTTAGTAATTAAAGTACATTCTTCTTTTACTTTTTCATCTTCTTTACAAAGAGCACTTATTTCTGGATATATTTTATTTAAATAATCTATTGTAATTTCATCTAAATTTAATTTATCTCTTTTTATACCATAAATTACTTGTCCCATTTGAAGACCATAATCACCTAAATGAACATCTGATATTGTTTTATGTCCTTTGTAAGCAATAATTCTTTTTATAGATTCACCTATAATAGTTGGTCTTAAGTGACCAATATGAAGTGGCTTTGCTACATTATATCCACCATAATCTATAAAGAAAGTTTCTACTTTTTCTAATTTTTTTAAATTAAATTTAGGGTTATCATTCATTTTTCTAATAAATTCGTTTATTAATTTATCACTTACTGTTATATTAATAAAACCCGGATTTACAAATTCTACTTTTGAAAAAATATCTAAATTTTTTATAACTTCTACTATTTCTTTTCCTATTACCATTGGTGCTTTATGATATTCTTTAGCAAGTCTAAATGAATCATTACACTGAAAATCGCACAAATCTTTTCTATCTGAAGATATTATAGTAATTTTTCCATAATTTAAACTTTCTATTTCTTTATTAATTACATTCTCTATATACTCTATCATTTTACCACCTCATAATTTATTTCATACATATATTCTACTTCTTTTTCCATATTAATAATATAATTTATTTTAATATTTTCATTATTTGTTTCTACTTTTTTTGTTTTTAAGTCTAATTCTAATCTATTTAAATATTTTTTTAATGTATAAAAAGCTTTATTATTGTTAAAATCAAGTTCTATTAAATAATCATTATTTTCTCTTGTTAATGTGTTTTTATCTAAATCTATTTTTACTTTAATGGTATCTTCATTATAAATAATTATATTATCTCTTTTTATACCAACTGTTTCCCATTTTAAATCAGTTTTGTCCTCTTTATTTACTAATCTTATGTGTAAAGATATTTTTGACATTTTTTTACACCTTCTTTTGCTCCTACTGATTATAACATAACTTTTAATAAAAATCACTTATATTTTTACTTTTTTTTCCAATAATATACATAGAATGGAGAGACTTATATGAAATGGATAAAAAAATTGTTTAAAATTTTTATTATTTTATTTATAATTATTGTTTTAGCATATATAGGACTTTATATATACGCTAAAAGTATGCCTAAATTAGAGATTAAATCTGCTAATAGTTTTTATCTTTATGATAATGAAAAACAACTATTAAAAGGTGAAAACAATAAAGAATGGATTAGTATTAAAGATATATCTCCTAATTTAATAGATGCTACTATAGCAATTGAGGATAAAAATTTTTATAAACATCAGGGATTTGATTATTTAAGAATTATTAAAGCTATGCTTATTAATATTAAAAACGGTTATAATAGTCAAGGTGCATCTACCATTAGTCAGCAATTTGCTAAAAACTTATTCTTAGATTTTGGAAAAACATGGAAAAGAAAAATAGAAGAAGCTTTACTAACTGTTAGATT
This sequence comes from uncultured Bacilli bacterium, assembly GCA_944371445.1. Taxonomy (GTDB): domain Bacteria; phylum Bacillota_I; class Bacilli_A; order RF39; family UBA660; genus RUG12867. The sequence goes on along the minus strand of CALVXR010000056.1, from coordinate 3,391 downwards.
GGAAGTACATTACTCTAAAGACCAAATTTTAGAGGGATACGTAAATACTATTAATTATGGTGGTATTTTTGGTATAGAAAATGCATCTCAATATTATTTTGATAAAAGTGCGAAAGATTTATCCTTAGCAGAAGCCTCTATGCTTGCGGGTATTCCAAAAAACCCATCTAAATACTCTCCTATTACTAATTATGATGAAGCTAAGAAAAGACAAAAAATTATATTAGATGCAATGGTAAAAAATAAATATATTACCGAAAACGAAAGTGAAAAAGCATATAAAGAAGAGCTTAATTTTTCAGGAAGAGAAAAAGAAAGTGAACTTAAAACTCTTATGTACTATCAAGATGCGGTATTAGAAGAACTAAAAAGTATTAAAACAATTCCTAAATCTTTTTTAACTACTGGTGGACTTAAAATATATACAACTTTTGATAGAAAAGCACAAGAGGCAATGGAAAAAGCAATACAAACTAACATTACAAGTGAAATTGAAGTTGCTAGTATAGCAGTAGAGCCTAAAACAGGAAAAATACTAGCACTTGCTGGAGGTAAAGATTATTCTAAAAGTCAGTTTAATAGAGCAATCGACTCAAAAAGACAAGTGGGTTCTACTTTAAAACCATTTTTATATTATACAGCACTTGAAAACGGTTTTACACCATCTACTACATTTAAAAGTGCTAAAACTACATTTACTATTGGTAATAACAAAATTTATAGTCCTAAAAATTTTGCTGATATATATGCTAATGGTGATATAAGTATGGCTGCTGCTCTTGCTTATTCAGATAATATATACGCTGTTAAAACTCATATGTTTTTAGGAGAAGATTCTTTAGTTGATATTAGTAAAAGAGTTGGTATTAGTGATAACTTCTCACCTATTCCTTCACTAGCTTTAGGTACAGAAGAGTTATCTTTAATGAATATGATGCAGGGTTATCAAGTACTTGCTAATGAAGGAGTTAAAAAAGATATTTATATGATTGAAAAAGTAGAAGATATTAATGGAAATGTTTTATATGAACATAAAAAAAATGAAGAAAATGTTTTAAATAAAAGTATAACTTTTATAATAAGTGAACTTCTTACTAATAGTTATGCTAAAGAGTTTATTGACTACACTTCACCATCTTGTATGGTTATTGCTCCAAAAATAAGCAAAAAATATGCCATTAAAACTGGAACAACTAATACTGATCACTTAATATTTGGATACAATCCTGATTTATTAGTTGGTGTATGGTCTGGGTACGATGATAATAGAAAAACTGTTATAAAAGATGGAACTAATAGTAAACATGTATTTGTAGATACTATGGAAGAATATTTAAAAGATAAAGATGAATCATGGTATAAAATGCCTTCTAATGTTACTGGTGTTTTAGTAAATCCTATTACTGGACTTGCTGCTACTAATGAAGATAAACATAAAAAAATACTTTATTATATAAAAGGAACAGAGCCTTATAATAAAACTGATTCTAAAGATGAACTTGTTACAAGTGCTAAGACTATAGAATAAAAAAGTACTAGAAAATTAGTACTTTTTTACTTTTACACAAATATTTTATTTAGTCTTGTTTACACTGTACTGATGTAATAGCAATTACACCTACTATATCATTTGCATTACAACCTCTTGATAAATCATTAATTGGATATTTTATACCTTGGGTAATTGGACCATAAGCTTCTGCTTTAGCAAGTCTTTGAACTAATTTATATCCAATATTACCAGCATCTAAATCTGGGAAAACAAGTACATTAGCTTTTCCCGCAACAGAACTATTAGGTGCTTTCATTTTAGCAACTTCAGGAACAATTGCTGCATCAAGTTGTAATTCACCATCGATTAAATAATTACTTTTTTCTTTTGCTAATTTTGTTGCTTCTACTACTTTATCAACATCACTATGTTTTGCACTACCCATAGTAGAATGTGAAAGCATAGCTACTTTTGGTTCTTTTTGTGTAAGTAATTTAAAGCTATCAGCACTATCTATTGCAATAGCTGCAAGTTTTTCTGGTGTTGGATTTTGTTCTAAACCAGCATCAGCAAATATAAATGCTCCATTTTCACCATATTCACAGTTTGGCACTACCATAAAGAAAAATGCTGATACTAAAAGTGATTCTTCTTTTGTTTTAAGCACTTGCAATGCTGGTCTTAAAGTATTAGCTGTTGAATGACATGCTCCTGATACTACTCCATCGGCAAGACCATCATATACAAGCATACATGCAAAATACATATAATCATTTAAAAGTAATTCTTTAGCTTTATCTAAAGTCATTCCTTTATGTTTTCTAAGTTCAGCTAGTCTTTCTACTAATTCATTTGTTTTTTCAAAAGTATTTGGATCTATAAATTCAGCTTTAGATAGTCCTTCCTCTTTTTTTAGTATTTCTTCTTTATTTCCTATTAAAATAATATGTGCTATATCTTCTTTTAAAGCTATACTTGCTGCTTTAAGTACTCTTTCATCCATAGTTTCTGGAAGTACTATTCTTTTTTTATTTTGTTTTGCTCTTTCTTTTATTTTATCTATAAAATTCATAATCAATCTCCTATCCTAAGGTATTATAACATACTATCTATTATTTATAATAACTTTATACATACTTTTACCTATATACTTATTATTTTTATTAAAATCTTTTTCATCTTTATATGTAAATGAAGTAAGTTCTATTGGTGATGTAATATTATTTATGTAGGTTGAACCAGTTAGTTTAATACTAGTAAGTAGAGTATTATCTTCCATTTTTTCTACATGCGAATAAAAACTTTTCCCAGCATTATTTATATCATCATATAAATACACTTGTACATAATCATAAAAACTAGCTGTATCTTCTGGTTTTAATATTGTTTGACTGAAATTTCTTTCATTATCTATTTCAAAAGATATTTGATACCCTATTTTATAATTAGAACTATTTTTGTAACTATTAAAATATTTATAAAACTCTTCTTTTATATTTTCTTTTGGTAAGATTTCTTCTATAGTAGGAATCATAGTAAGTACAGTAATATCTTTATTTACTATCCACTCTTCATTTATCTCTTTAGCAAGTACTCTTTTTTCACCCTCACTTTTATAAAGTGCGCAAATAATTTCATTTTCATCTTCTATCTTTGGAGATATTATTTTATTTTTAGTATTGATTTCTTTAACTTCATTATTACTACATCCAACTAATAAAAATAACATAAAAATAATAGATAAATATCTTTTCATAAATTTCACCTATTTATATTGTACCAAATTTCTAACGAAAAGTCACTAAACATGAAAAACATTCCGTTAAACTATTGAAAAATAAAAAGTGTTGGATTATTATATTTCTGACCAAAGAAAAATAATCTCAACACATTTATAAT
>CALVXR010000055.1 GCA_944371445.1 uncultured Bacilli bacterium | reverse complement strand
CTCTAAATCATCAATCATATTGTCAAGCATAAGATTAGTATTTAAATTTAATTTCATTTTTTCTTTGTAATCATTAATTATATTTATTTTATCACACAAATTCGTTATTGTATTTTTTTTACTTATTTTTTCTATATCTTCTTCATAATCATTATATATTTCTAAATTTCTTTCACATAAATAATTTAGTACATCTTTATAAAAATAAATTATAAGTTCTAAAGAATCAATTACCATCTCTTTATTTTCGAATAAAAGATTATATTTTGTCATATGTAATAAAATATCTTTTTTATTTGTTTCAAAATATTTAATAAAATTTATTATTTGTTTTATTTTTTCTATTAATTTTTCTTTTTCTAAGTAGGAAATATTATTTTGAATTATTATGTCTATAGTATTTAAATTTTTATTTATAATATCATTTTTTAAATGTATTATTTGACATCTAGAGACTATTGTTGGAAGTACTTGATATAGGTTGTCCACTAATAAAATAGCAATTATACCTTCTTCTGGTTCTTCTAAAAATTTTAAAATAGAATTTGCTGATGAAGCATTAAGTTTATCAGCATCAGTAATTATATATATTTTTTTATTTCCATCAATTGCTTTTTTTCCAAATTCTTCTTGTAAATTTTCTAATTGTGATTTTTTTATCCACATTCCATCTGGCTTTATTATTTTAATATCTAGAATATTATTAATATCTTCTTTAGAACATATATTACAATATTCATTTGGAATAGTTAAATGATGATTTGGACATAATAAATATTTTGCGAATGAAAGTGCAAATTCATTTTTTTTACTATATCCATTACTCTCTATTAAATAAGCATGTGATAATTTGTTTTTAATTACTGTATTTTTTGCTATTTTATAAGCTATTTTTTGACTATTTTCAAAATCTCCAAGCATAATATTTCCCCCTAGTAAATAAGTAATAATATTATAATAAAACTAAAGATAGCAGGCACACCTAATATTGATATTGCAAGTACTGTAATTATATTTATTGGTACTATTAAATTAAGTGGAGATGCTATTAAATTATAACTATATAAAAAAAAGAAACTGAAAATTACTTTTCTCATAAATTTAAATATTTTTTTTAGCATATTTCACCTCTACAAAAATGTATGAGTAAAATATTAATTTATGATACTTCTGTTCTATTATCTAACGCAGTTTCTAAAGTCATTAAATCAACATATTCCATATCTGCACCCATTGGTATACCATGAGCAATTTTAGTTATTTTTACGTTTGTTCCTGATAGAAGTTTAGAAATATAAAGAATTGTTGTTTCACCTTCGATACTAGGTTTTAAAGCTAAGATTATTTCTTTTATATTTTCTTTTTCTATTCTAGATATCAAACTATTTATTTTTATGTCATCTGGTGTAATACCATCAAGTGGTGATATTAATCCATCTAAAACATGGTACTTGCCTTTAAATGATCCTATTTTTTCAAACGCAATTACATTTTTAGGTTCTTCAACAACGCATAAAATATCGTTTATTCTCGAATCATCACTACAGATAGAACAAATGTTTTCTTCTGTTAGATGATTACAAATTTCACATCTTTTTATTTTTGTCTTAGAATCTATTAAAGACTGTGCGAATAAATCTATTATTTCTTCATCAATATTTAGAGTAGCTAGTGCTAAACGTTCAGCAGTCTTTTCTCCTATACCAGGAAGTTTTTTATAACATTCTATTAAGTTTTTAATTGTTTTAGGATAGTTCATATTAGAATAGTCCTGGCATTCCCTTCGTATATTTTCCCATTTTTTCTTCTACATCTTTATCTATTTTTTTGAAGGCATCATTGATTGCTACCACTATCATATCTTCTAACATTTCTATTTCATCTTTATCCATATTTTCTGCATCTATTTTTATTTTTTCAATTTCTTTTGAACCTTTAACTGTTGCTGTTACAATTGAAGATTTTCCTTCATATAATGTTTCATCTATTTTATTTTTTTCATTCATCATATCTTTTTGCATTTTTTGTGCTTGTTTCATCATTGCTTGTATATTCATTTTATTCCTCTTTTCTATTCATATTCTATTATATCACTAAATGCTTCTTCTATTGCATCTTTATTGTCATTTGTTTTTAAATCTTCATAAATATTAATAATTTCTTCTTTTTTTTCAAATTTTACTGTTTTTTTATTAAAACTATCTCTTATTGGAATCCATTCTTCTTCTGAAAGTGAAATTAATTTGTATTTTTTGTTATAAATCTTTTCAAAGAGATCTTCCATAATATTAAGTTTTTCATTACATAAATTGGCTAAAACTTCTTTTTCAAACACCATTATAACATGATCTTCACTAGCCGCCTTAATACTTCCATCTACAATAGAAGATGCAATTTCATTATAAGTAGTATCTAAAATATATGATCTAAATTCATCAAACTTTTCTCTTAAAAATAAAAGTTCTTTCTTTTGAAACGAAGACAATGTATTATTTATTCTAATGTCTTTTAATAAATTAATTTTTTCTATTAATTTATAATTTTTTTCATATTTTATTTCATTAGTAATGGGTTTTAATTTGTTTGTTTCTTCTATTTTTATATCTTGTTTTTTTTCTTTTATTTCAAAGTGATTTGACGATTTTTCATTATTTTTAGGTCTTATTAATTTTATAATAGTTAACTCAAAAATTAGTTTTGGATTATTTGATATTTTCATTTTATTTATTGCTTCATTAAATTCATTAATTATATTTAATAATTCATCTACACTTACACTATTTGATAAGGATGCATAAATATCTAGTAAATCATTTTTATCTTTAAAATAATTAGGCACTGTTTTATAAAGCAATATATTTCTTAAAAACAACAACATTTCTTCTGTTAACTTTATTAGATTTTTACCTTTTTCATTGTATTCATCGAATTTATTAAATATTTCTAATATATTTTTATCTAATATATTATTTATTATTTCCTCTAAATCATATTGAGAAACAGTTCCATTCATTTCATGAATATCATCAATTGTTATTTTATCATCAGAATAAGCAATTGACTGATCAAATAAACTTATTGCATCACGTAATCCTCCATCAGAAAGTCTTGCAATTTCTTCTAATGCATCATCATCTACATTAATTTTTTCCTCATTAGCAATATATCTAAGTCTTTCTTTGATTTTTGTAACAGGTATTTTTTTAAAATCAAACCTCTGACACCTAGATAAAATTGTGCTTGGTACTTTGTGAGGATCTGTAGTAGCTAGTATAAATATTACATGTTTTGGTGGCTCTTCTAATGTTTTTAATAGTGCATTAAAAGCTCCAACTGTCAGCATATGTACTTCATCAATTATATATACTTTATAATTACCACTGCTTGGGACTAAATTAACTTTGCTTTTCAATTCTCTAATTTCATCTACTCCGTTATTTGAAGCAGCATCTATTTCGATAATATCATTTGTTTCTTTATTGTTAAATTGTGTACAATTAACGCAATTATTGCATGGTGATATACCATTTCTATATAAACAATTTATTGTTTTTCCAATTATTTTTGCTACTGTTGTTTTTCCTGTGCCTCTAGGTCCTGAAAACAAATACGCATGTGATAAAAGATTATTATTAATTGCATTTTCAAATGATTTGATTATTACTTCTTGTCCACATACACTTTCAAAATCAGTAGGTCTATATTTTCTATACAAAGCTTTATACATTTAGCACCTCCTACGTAATTAATTATATCACGAATTAATTGTTTTATTTATGTTTTCTTATTTCCTGAAAGAAATTTTTTATTAAATTTAAAGATTCAGTCTCTTTTATATTATTTATAATTTCAATTTTATTTTTCTGACAAATATATTCTTCAATTTTTCTTTCTTCTTTTGTTAAATAAGTACTTTTAGTTCCGTAAACAATTTTTTTTATTCTACTTTGTGCTATTGCGTTTAAGCACATTAAGCAAGGTTCCAAAGTCACATATATTGTGCAATCATTTAATCTCCAATTATTGATCTTTTTTTGGGCTTTTTTAATTGCAATTAGTTCTGCATGTTCCAGTGTGCTTTTTTTCTTTTCCACATAATTATAAGCTTTTGCTATTATTTTATTATTTAATACAATAATACATCCGACTGGAACTTCTTTTCTTTTGTAAGCTTTTTTTGCTTGTAAGAGTGCTAGTTCCATATATTTTTCATCCATTTTATCACCTCTTTTTTTTGCAAAAAAAAGGCACACACATTTAGAGATTCTTAAGGCTGCTGTTTTCCAACTCTGACCTGGTTCAAACATAAATGTTGTGCCATATATAATATATATTATTATTATCATTTTATCAACTTTTTTTATACTATATAAATTTATTATTTTATTTTTTTATAAAATTCTTTTTAGACGTTTATAAAGATATATTAAAAATCTATTGTGTTTTTGCCTCTATGTTTCACGTGGAACATTGTTTATTCTTTTACTTCTATGTTTCACGTGGAACATTGTTTATTCTTTTACTTCTATGTTTCACGTGAAACATTGTTTATTCTTTTTACTTTTATGTTTCACGTGAAACATTGTTTATTCTTTTACTTCTATGTTTCACGTGGAACATTGTTTATTTTTTACTCCTATGTTTCACGTGGAACATTGTTTATTTTTTTATTCTTATATTTCATGTGAAACACTATCATATTTTTTGTATTATAAATCTATAAATATAAAAAAAGAAGAAATTATTCTTCAATATTTTCTTCTTCTTTAATAATAGTTGCAACTGTACTAACTTTTTGATTATCCTTTAAATTAATTAATTTAACACCTTGTGCTACTCTACCAGTTGTTGAAATTTGATCAACAAGAAGTCTAATAATAACACCACTGTCAGTAATAATCATTAAATCTTCATTTCCATTAACAGCTTTAAAAGAAACGATATTTCCATTTTTCTCTGTTACATTTAAAGCTTTAACACCTTTACTACCTCTATGAGTAATTCTATATTCTTCAATATTAGTTCTTTTTCCATATCCTTTTTCAGTTACTACTAATATTTCTTCTCCTGCCATTGCAATTTCCAATCCAACTGCTTTTCCTTCTTCTACTTCTATTCCTTTTACACCTGATGCTGTTCTTCCCATTACACGAATTTCATTTTCATCAAATCTGATCATTCTACCGTTTGAAGATGCAATTAATATTTCATTTTCACCACTTGTTTTTTTAACTTCTAATAATTCATCATCTTCTTTTAGAGTAATTGCAATTTTACCATTAGTTCTAATATTATCAAATTCTTTAATATCTGTTCTTTTTACTAGTCCTTTTTGCGTACAAAATACAATATA
>CALVXR010000054.1 GCA_944371445.1 uncultured Bacilli bacterium | reverse complement strand
ATCAAAGTATCTTGCGTAATTCTTTTGATTTTTTCGTTTACTCTCATAACATCATCCTCCTAGATTAATTATACCAAATTTTGTATTTTTTAACTTATCTAGTCTTTATTATAAGAGTCTTTCTAATCTCTATTATTCTTTTTATGTTTTATATATATATTTAGTATAAAAATAGATAATATTAATAAAAATCCTCCAAAAATTATTATAAATAGTTTTAAAGATGAAATAAATTTTTCTTTCTCTCTATTTAAATCTATTTTTATAGATATTAGTTTGTTTTGAAAATTTTTATCATTATATACCCAAATATATTTATTACCTTTTACTTTATCCGCATTATTTTCAATCACATAATTATCTGTGATTATCTCTATTGTTAACTTATCTAATTGCTTTACCCCATCTTTATAAAGACAACTTGCACCACTTGTAGTATTTATACTAACAATATTATCATTTTTAGCAACACTTTTTTTATAAAAACAATAATCCATAAGAGACGATTTTTCTAAATTTGTATCTCTATATGTATAACTATATTTCAAATATAAATTTTCTTCATCCTCTTCTAATGTTTTTGTATAATAATTAGTCTCGCCTCTATCAATATCATAATAAGCGCTTTGCTTAAAATTTAAATTGTTTTTTACCTTTTCTTTATTATCATAATTATTAGGTACAGTAATTGTCATTTGCTCAATCATTTTATCATTTTCAACAAAAACTTGGTATTTGGCAGAACATCCACAACTTAAAAATAGTAATACAATAAATAAAATATATTTTATCTTTTTCACTAATTATTCACCTTCCAGTTCTAGGAAATAAACATATCCAGAAAAATTATATCCACCAGTATATTTAGCACCATATCCCTGGTAAAAATCATCTAAAGACATTTGTTTATGTGAAAATCTAATACATGACCAATTACTTGGACAACTATTTCCAGAAGCTGCCCATCCTTCTGTTATTGTGATTGTATTATTACTAGTATTAACATCTTCAACAATAGCAACATGTCCATAACTTCCTGGTTCTTTCCAAACAATATAAGACCCTGGTTTTGGTTCTCTTAAATTAGAACTACCCTTAAAGACACCCCTTGTCCTATCATAAATGTCTCCACCATTACCATATGGCTTATTGATTTTGCTTCTTAGTAAATTTGCTCTATTACTATCAATTTTACCATTTTTTTCTAATTCGTTAACAATTTCAATAGCTCTAGCTCTAGCATACCATACACACTGTCCAACGTTATTCCAATTATCATATACAAAAGCAGGATCAGATTGTGTTGGAGCAACAGTTCTAATATTCCATCCATTTAAGCCTGTTGGTGAATCTGAACAAACTAAATTACTCATTGATGTATTTATCTTAACATCCCACTTATCTAAATTATAAATTTGAATAGCTTTTACAATCTTACTAACATAGTTTCTATCTGTAGCATATCCACCATCTTTTATAGCTTGAATTTGTTCTGTATAATTACTAGCTGTTAAGGCAGCACTATATCTACTAGCAGTTGTCAATAATAAGGAATGATCATTTACTGATTCTTCAACACTATCATACTTTTTAAAACCTGCTACAATTGTTATCATACCTCCAGAAGTGTCTTCACCTGTTTCCCAATTAGTACACTTTTCAGCAGGCCAATTACTTGAACATTTCATACCAAACATATTATTGTTTTCTACTGCCAAACCTGTTTTTCCCCAACCACTTTCAATAATTGATTGTGCTAAAGTTACTGATGCAAATATACCAGTTCTACTGTAATCTGCTTGTGCGATTGGTCCCATAGTATTTATATATTGTTCGTTGGTCATATTTAAAAATTCTTTTGCTTGCAAATTACCACCAACATAACAAATATTATTGGATTCATCCTTTTCTTCAAAGTAATAACTATACATACTTGCTAATTCATAAATATCTTCTATAATATTTTCTATATCTGCTTTTCTATTTTTTTCATCTATATAATCACTATATTCACTTGGGACATATGTATCTTTTAAATGATTATAATACCTTGATTCTTTTCTTTTTTCCTCATCAGCACCATCATCAAGTACATATGGTTTTTCCTTACTTATCATCATTTTTGCAAGCTTTTTTAATTCACTAGTACTAACACTATATTTTTCCGTTTCATCATATTCACTTTCAGCACTATTATCAACTTCTTCGGAATTTTCATTAAGATCTGTATCTATCTCATCACTATTATAAATCTGCGAAAAATCTCCTCCATACAAAACTGTACTTACAAGAAGTGGTTTATTTATTTGAACACCATATTTCTCAAATGCCCAGTCATAAACATTATTTACTTTATCTCTAAATTTTTTTTCTTCATCATTAAGTTCTTCAACAATTTCTGAATCATCTTTAAGCATTACATCTATAATTGGTTTAAATAATGAATAAATTACTGATATTATTAACAAAAAAAGAAGAAAGAAAATCCCTATTGCAAATAAAACTAATTTTATTTTTATTGTAAGAGGATTATTTTTTAGTAAATTTTTTGATATTTGCCCTGGAATATCTTTCATACTATTTTTATTATCCTGTTCATTATTCATTTTATCACCACCTAATGCTTGCTAGAAAAAACGGACTATAAACCTCCGCCTTCACCAAAAGAATCTAATTCTTTATCACTTACTACAATATTTATTCTCATACGTCTACTACCACACACAAATAAAGCTTCCCCTTGATTATACCTTTTTATACTTTCTTTTTCATTCTCATTTAAATCTATTAATTTTGATAAATCTTCTACTGCTTGTTTTCTAAGACCCATAACTAAATAATAAGATGAGTTATCAAAGATAGCTTTTCCTTGAGTAATTACAGAAGGGTCTGAGAAATCACTAGGTTGCTGAGTTATAATTATAGTTCCTGTATTATATTTACGTGCTCTTCTTTGTACTTGTGCTAAGAAATCTGCACCTAAAGTATTACTTCCACTTAATAACACGTGTGCTTCATCAACCATTAATATAGTATTTTTTGATTTATCTAATGTAAGACCCCAAGCATATTTTAAAATGTTAAAAAATAATGCATTTCTAACATTAACATCAGCATTCATTATTTCCCTAATGTTAAATACTATAAATTCACTTTTTGGTCTTATTGTTGTATATCCATCAAAATAATATTTAAGTTCTTTGGTTAATGGTCTAATTTTTAATTCTAATCTTTCCATAATATCTCTTTCATGAGTTTTTTCAGGCATAGCATTTAATCTACCTTTTATTGTTGCATACACATCTTTAAAAGTTGGATAATCATTAGAATCAAATGTAGAAAAATCAGTATTAAAATCTATACCAAATCTTTTATAAGTGTCTTGAACAACTTCACTAAATAAAGTTAATACATCTTCTTCTATATCTGGAGAATAATATTTTATAAAAGCTTTTACTGTTTGAAGTGTTCTTGTAAGAACAGTATATCCAAGTCCCTGTCTTATCTCATCTTCATCAGCATCCATTATAACTTCAAGTGGATTAATCATACCATATTCTCCACCTTTACCAAGGTCAATAAAGTCTCCACCAAATTGTTTTGTCATTTCTTCCAGTTCACCTTCTGGATCGATTACTACAACTTTATAGTCATTTCTTATATTAGCTCTAAGAAGCATTTTAGCAGCTGTAGATTTACCACTACCAGAAGTACCTAAAATTATCATATTAGCATTATTTCTATTATGCTCTTTTCGTATTTGATATAAAAATTGATTAAATAATATTACTCCTCCAGAAAAGTCAACACCAAGTAAAGTTGAAAGTCCTGGGTCTTTAATACTATCAAATATGAAAGGATACATAGCAGCAATTGTTGGAGATGGTATAGGCGTACCAATTCTATCTTCAATATCTTGTTTTGGGAATATTGGTAGTATTGATTTTAATACTTTTTCTTGTTCAAATCTAAGTGGAACTGCATTCATTTCCATAGCATTTAAAAAGTTTTTCAACTGTACTTTTTTTGATATTAATTCTTCTTCAGAATCTGCTGTTATCATTATGTGTAATTGAAAATCATATATTTTAGATTGACTAGATGCAAGCATTCTAATAAATTGTTCCAGAGATTCATAATCTTGTCTAATTCTTTCTTGAACTGTTCTATCATTTTCTTCTTGATACTTTTGCTTCAATTCCGCTATTTCTTTGTTTAACATTTTACTAATAACTCCAAATGGCATTGGGATATGTTTTATAACTACTTTATTACCAGCTATACTAGTTAAATTAGATAAAAATCCTGGTGTAATGTATTTAGGATAAGAAACAACAGTTAAAATACAAGCATACTTATCACTAATTACAAATGACGCAGGTTTAAATTCAAGCCCTTTAGGAGCAATTTGTGATTTTATATCCATATTATGCCACCACCGTTCCAAATGTTGTAGTTTGTCCACCATTTAAGAAATTATCTAAAATCATACGTAAATCATCATTAGTAACTTGGTGTGATGAAAGACCTGCATTAGCAAAATTGTTAATTAAGTTACGTATTTTCTTTTGAATTTCATTAATATCTTTTTCTTTAAATAACAAGAAGTATTCAGTATCAACTATATTATTATTCATAAAATCATTAGCTTTATTAATATCTTCCATAATTAGTTTTCTTTTTGCTTGACTTTGAACTTGGTTATATAATAATTGAAGTTGTGATAAATAAACGTTTATATCTACTGGTCTATCAGCTGCAATAATCCAAAATTCATAGTCTATCATATTATAAACATCTTTTAAACTGTTAATTATAAGATCTTGCATATCTTGTTCAAGTATAAATATATTTCTTGGCATTATTTTTATACCACTTACTTTTTGATTATTCTCTAATATAATCATTCCGTTATTTATACCTTTTATAGGAACAAAATTATCATTTGTATATTTACTTCGATTTTGACTCGCCACTTAACACACACCAACCTTTCCAATAATATTGTTGTCTATTTGTATAAAATTCAATTGCATTTTTTATAATAGTAATCATATTATGATAGTTTGGTATTGGAAGAATTAAGAAACCAGTAATTAATGCCGGAAGCAGTGCAATAACTGCTACCACGACTTCTGAAACTGGTAGAATCAGTAGTAATAGTGTTGTAATTCCTATACCTGAACCAAATAATATTAAATCAAATGTATTGAATATTCCAAAAAACAAAAGTGATTTCTTGGAATTTGCTGGTATTAAAAACCCCATATTTTATTCCTCCTTTAATTTTTCTTTTTACCAATATTTGAAGCTTCTTTAATTTGTTCAATTTCTTTTTCAACTTCTTTTCCACGCTTATCATATTTATCACGTTGAGTATGAATATTTTTCATAGTATCATATTGCGCCTCAGAAATTATACCTTTATCACTTAGGAATTTTTCTTTAGCAGCTTCATCAATTAATGAATTATAATCATTTTTTTCAATATCTGATAAAGTATTTCCTTCGAAAAGTTTATTTAGATATTCATCATATGAGTTATATTCATATTCCATCTCACCAACATTATTTTCTTCTTGCTTAAAGGCTTCTAAATATGAACTATAATATTTTCCATCATTAGAACTATATATATTTTGTATAGCCTGTGATGTTGTTATTTCTTGTTGTTTTAAATTTTCTAACAACTGAGATTTCCTTTTTATCATAGCTTTATTTTCATTAGTAGTACCATATTTAGTTTCAACACCTGCTATATCTGTTGCTCTATCAATAGCTCTTTGTTTTAAACCAAAGCCTTGTGAAGTTCTTCTTCTGCTATCAGTCATATTATGAATACCAGTCCCAGCTCCTCCTATCATTTTTCCAAGACCAGCTCCACTATATCCTGATTTTCCTGAAGCATATAATGATCTAGCTCCACCACTAAGTCCTCCACCTAATGCTGATAAAGTTCTAAATTTAGCGCCACTTAATCCACCAGATAAAATTTTCCTTTCATAAGGTGTTAAAGATTCTAGTGACCTACCACCTTCAGGAGAAACATCTTGTTTAAGCTTTTTCCTTTGTGCACTTATTGCCCAAGCATTAGCTGCTACACCACCTACAGTTCCTAAAGTTCCACCTACAACTCCTCCTACAACTGAGTTTGCTAATGGACTATTTTTAAGTGGATTAAGTGAAAATTTAGCAGAACCTAATTTAGTACCAAATATTTCATCTATTAATTTTGGTAATTGCTGTGCAAACATTAATGCACCTATAATAACAAATAAATTAACTACTGCTCCAACTGGAGTAGTTATTCCACTTTCACTAGTATATCTTACTTTTCCTAATCCAATATTTGAAATTACAAACACAGCAAAATAAATACCTATAAGTTTTATAAATAATTGCATATACGCTGAAACACACGCTTTTACCCAATTATCAAATGTTTTCTTTGTTTTTGCATCAATATAAGATAGTATTGGAACTGGAGCAATTAACTCTAGGAGACCCAATTTAATTGATCTAACAGTTATTTCAAAACAAAAAGTGAATAAAATCCATGTCACTGCTATTCCAACTATTGTTGAAATAAGAATAGAATAATCAAAAAGATATTCCCCGTCTTTTGTTTTAACGGTCTTTAATTCAACTCCATCTACTTTTCCAGTAAGCCACCTAACAGAAAATTGATTATATGCTTTTTCATATGCCAATAAAGCTTTGTATCCATCAGATTTAGCTTCATCTACAATTTTTTGTGCGCAATCACCGTTTAATTTATATTTGTATTCTTTATCTTGAACTTGACTTTGCCAATCATCAGGTGCCTCTTTATCTAAATAAAACTCATTACTTTCACAAACACTAGGATAAAAAAATGATGAAAAAACAAAATATGCTGTCATTCTTGCCGACCTTACATTATTTGCAGCCTCTTGTGTACTAACAGAAGCAAGAGCATCACCATCTATTCCTAATATTACTTTTTCTAATAATTTACTTTTTAAAATCTGATTTTGAATTTCCCTAGAAAGTGGGAAAATAACTGTAGGAACAGCAATTAATAAAACAAGTGATGTTATAATATTGATAACTAGCTTTTTTCCTCCAACTTTTCCATCAGTCAAAGAGTCAGGGTTAACAACATAATTTATAAATGTAAAAATTAATTTAAATCCCATTAAAATACCAATAATAGCATAAATTCTTGTGGAAAATTCACCTATTGTTTTTTGGTCGAATATTTCAAGATTTGCTAATTGCATTAATAGTTGGTAAACAGAGACCATAAAATCATAAATACCTCTATCTAACCATCCAAATAAATCACGAAACATATTCCCAATTATACCCATTAAAATCTCTCCTTATATTTGCTCATCTATATTTAACAATCAAGTATTATGCTTTAAACTGTTATAATTATATCATAAAAATAAGAAAGAAAAAAGAAATAATTTAAAATATATATTATTTTATATTAAATTAAAAGAGTAAAGATTTTATCCTTACTCTTTTAATATATATTATAATTAACTAGCCGAACAAGAACTTTCATCAGCACTTATAAAACAATCTACACAGTTCATATAATCACTATTTACACCAACTATTCCGAACACTAGTTTAGCAATTGCTACTACAAAGAAAACTAGTGCTGCTGCTAAAAGTCTTTTAAAGAAAGTTTGTTGTCCTTTTTTAATATCATCATCTTTTTGTTGCATAACTGCTTTTCCAAGATCAATCATACCAAAAATAATTAGTAATAATGGTACTCCAACTTGAATTAAAGTTACTACCATAGATACTATATTAGGTAATATACCTTCAAATGTTATTATACCATTTCCACATTGATAATTTTGGTCAGCTGCTAATGCTAGTGTATTTATTAAACCTGCCATAAAATAACCTCCTCTAATAATTAAATATTACTTTATTTTTACAAATATGTCAATACAATTAAGCAATATTTTCCCAATCTTTGTTTTATATCTAACTATTTTTTGTTATTCGCATATACTAAAATAGGTGATGTTATGAATAGAAATTGGTGGTGTGGTAGAGGTAAATGGATAATATGTTGCTTTGTATTCTCAATTCTGTTATTTTATCAATTTATATTAACCATTTTTTTAATTACAAGGTTTAATTTGTTTTTACTTTTTTTATTTATGTGTTTAATTTTTTTCTCCTTCTTTAGAATTATATGGTGAAATTATATATTCAGTTTTATATATTAAATCTATAATTTCACTTGTTTTTTTACATTTATTATACTCTGAGTCTACATATGGAATTTTATCTGGAATAGCCATTAAAATAAACAAAAGTATTCTTTCTTCTTTTTGTAAAGGATACTTTTTTTCATATAATTTTAATAAATTATAGAAATCAAATTCTAAACCATGATGTTTATACAACTTATAAAAGTCAAAAATAGGTAGTGATATTTTTGATTTATCCCAACTAATAAAATATGTATTTTCTCCTTCTATAAAATGTTCTAATGATAAATTATTGTGAATACACACATTTCTTATTTTCTTTTTATCTTTAACAATTTCATACCATTTATTTAATTCTTCTTTTGAATAATAAAGAGCAGATAAAATTTTAGATATATTTCTAGCTACTAAATATTCAGTTGGACTCATAAATATTTTACTCTCTATAATATTAATTCTATCTAAATAATACGTCTCTAAATGTTCTATATTTGATAATATATCTTCATATATTTCTTTATAATCATCTTCAGTTACTTCTTTATAATGTGTAGTTTTATTATGAAGAAGTGCCATGAGTTCTATTAAATCAATTATTTTTTGTTCACGTGGAATTAATATGTCATTATTGTATTCTGTTATTTCAAATTCTTTATAATTTCTAGTTTTAGGATAATAATTAAAATGTCTATTACTTAAATATTCATATATATTTTTATTTCTTTTTATATTTTGTTTAAGTGCAAATGTTCCTTTATTAGTATCAACAATAATTGTTTTTCCTCTATATTCTATCTTGTTAGGTACTAGATCTAAATTTTTGAAAACATCTTTATATTTTCTTATATTATTCACAAGGTATAATTATTTTATCTCCCCTTTTTATTTCTTTTAAGTTATTATATTTTTCTAAAGTTTCTTTAGTTACATTATAATTTTCCATAATTGTCATTAATGTATCTTCTTCTCTTACTATATATACTTTATATGTAGCACTTTGAGAACTATTTTTTACATCATCAAATATACTTGCTAGTTCTTCGTTATTAATTGTATTAATTTTGTTTAAATCGTTTCTATTTACATTATCATTTTTATTATCAATGATAAGTTCTTGTTTGGTATCTTTTATTATAACTGGATTTTCAAGTTCTTCAGCCTCTTCTTTCTTTATATCAAACACTTCCCTTTCTACAGGTACGATATCACTATTTTCATTAACTTTTACTTCTTCTAAATTTCTATCCATTATCTCTTTTTCTTCTATTTTATCTAATAATACATCTATATTTACTACTAAACTTTTATTATTTTTTATTTCATAATAAAAATCGTCTATATCTATTTGAATTTTGTCTAAATCATATTTTTCATCTAAATGTATATCAAATGGGAATCTGAATGAAAATGTATCTATTACACTACTTGTTTCTACTACTTTATAATCTCCACTTACTAGAAACTCTCCAGTTATTAAATTATCCTTTTCCTTATGAAGAGTGTGTTCTAATGATATACTTGTGATTTCAAAAACGCTGTCTTTAAAATCTTTTTCTTGTTTAAAAGGTATTATTTTTTGCATTTTTTTCCTCCTTCTACTTATATAATATGACTAGAATTTTTAATTATGAAAAAAAAAGACTTATATAAAATCTATAAAGATTTTAAAAGTCTTTTATTAATTATTTTTTTCTTAAATGAGTCATTTTCTATATATGAGCTATTTATTAATAATAAATTTTTTATTTTATTTCTATGAAAAACTATGAAATCATTATTTTCATTTGCTATTTTTATTAATGCTGCATAAAATATTTCTGTTCCTATAAAATATTCACAAAATTTTTTTATGCTTAATAAATAATTTTCTTCTTCAATTAAATCTACTAATAAATATTCACAAAAAATTGTATTTCTAATTTCATTTATATTTTCTTCTGTTAGATTTTTTGCTTTTTTATTAGTTTTTATAAAATATTCATTCAAATAAAATTCATAACTATTATTAGAATTTGAACTTTCAAAATTATTAATAGTTTCTTTAGCAACTTCATTATTAAATTTTTTACATAAATTAATTGCTCTTAAAATAAAGAATTCTTCAAAACAATTATATTCTTTTGACATATTAGAAATTCTATATAAGCTATCAATTGTATTTTTGTCATTTAATAATTTATATTCCATAGTTTCATCAGGATTTTTTCCTATTAAATAAGCCATACACATTTTATAATTTATATAATTATTAGTTGCTACAAAAAATTTTTTCTTTTTTGCTGATTTTACAATTTTTAACAAATGTTTTCTATCTTTTAATAGAATAGTATCTTCTATATTAATGTAATCACAAATATTTTTAATAACATCTTTATTATATAAAATTTGCGGATATACCAAAAATATTTTATCTATAGTTCCACTAAAGTAAGCAGGATGTTCTATTTTTCTTCTATTTTCTTCTGTTGGTTCAAATAAATAACTAATTACATAGAAATCTTTAACAATAAAATTTTTTATATCTTCATTTACTTTTTTATACCAACTTATTGCATTTATATGTGTTCTTACTTCATCTTTCAAATATTCTTCCATACTATCATTTTTGATTACTAAAATTTTTCTTAAAATTTCATTGTATTCATCTAGTGTTGTAATCTTTTTTCTTAGCCATTCTTCCTTAAATGTAGCTATTATATCAATAAATCGATTTTTGTTATATTTAGTACAAATATTTTCATCAAGTATTACCTTAACCATTTCTATAAATGATCTATCAATAAAAATATTTTTATCTATTTGACTAATTATTTTGTTTATTGGTATCTCGCTTACCAAAAGCATTTCTATTAATAGCTGTATTCTGTATTCTTTTTCTTCTATTGTTTTTTCCACTTTTTTCACCTACTAAATAATTATATATTTCTTTATAATCATCTACATACATAAATTTTATTTTATTTATTATTTCTTTTGGTAATGATTCTATATCTTGTTTATTTTCTTTAGGAACAAAAATTATTTGTATATTATTTCTATAAGCAGCTATTACTTTTTCTTTTATCTTGCCTACAGGAAGAATTTTTCCTGATAGAGTCATTTCACCTGTAAAAGCATACTTATTGTTAATTTTTGTTTTAGTAAAAATTGAAAGCAATGCTGTAGTTATGGTTATTCCCGCACTAGGACCATCTTTTTTTTCATCAGCATTTGGTATATGAATATGTATATCATTAGAATTCATATCTATATTAATTTTAAATTTATCCGCATTACTTCTTAAGTAAGATAATGATATAAGCGCGCTTTCTTTTAATACTTCTCCTAAAGTTCCAGTTAAAATTATTTTACCACTACCTTTAAAATAAGTTGCTTCTATAGGAAGTACATCCCCCCCGTAAGTTGTATATGCTATTGCATTAGCAGTACCTATTAAATTTTTTGATATATTACTCCTTTTTTCATATAGTGGTTTTCCTAAATATAAAGATACTATATTTTCTGTAACATAATATTTATTTTTAACATTTTTATACACTACAAATTCTGTTATAATTTTTCTTACTATTTCTTCTATTTTTCTTTCTAAATTTCTTATTCCTAATTCTTTTGTATATTCATTTATTATTTTTATAATAGCTTTGTCATCAAAATTTATTTTATCTGCTGATATTTTATATTTTTCAACTAACTTTGGAAGTATATAGTTTCTTACTATTTCTAATTTTTCATAATATGTATATCCTTCTACATTAATAAATTCTAAACGATCTTTTAATTCATTAGGAATATTTTTTATATCATTAGCAGTTGTTATAAAGAATACTTTTGATAAATCTATTTCCTCGTCTATATAATTATCTGTAAATTTACAATTTTGATTAGTATCTAGTATATCTAGAAGTGCACTTATTGGATCTCCGTGTCCATTTTTAACCATTTTATCTATCTCATCTATTAAAAATACTGGATTCATAGTTTTAGATTTTTTTATTAAATTTATTATTTTACCAGGTTTAGACTCTAAATATGTTCTTTTATGTCCAATAAATTCACTTTCATCGTTTACTCCACCTACACTCATTTTCACAAAACTTCTATTTAATGCATATGCAATTGAACGTGCTAATGTAGTTTTACCAACTCCTGGTGGACCTATTAAGCAAATAATAGGGCTTTCTAAATTATTATTTAATGTTTTAAGTGCTAAAAATTCTATAATTCTTTCTTTTACATTAAATAATGCATAATGATTCTTATCTAGTTTATTTTTAACATCTTTTAAGTCTTTATTATCTTCTGTATACACACCAAAAGGGATAGATAAAAGTGTATCTATATAGTTTTTGATATTTCCTCTTTCTGGCGAATTTTCTGATAATGATTCATATCTTTTTGTTTCTTTTTCTATTACTTTAATTATGTTATCTGGTATATTTTTATTTTTTATTTTTTCATTTACATAAGATAATTCATTATAATCAGATTTTATTTCTTTTTGTAATTGTTTTATTTTTTCTTTTATTAAATATTTTTCATTATCTTTTTGAATACTTTCTTCAACTTTATTTGTAGCATTCATTTCTATCTCATATAAACTTATTTCTTTATTCATATATTCTAATAGTAAATTCATTCTTTTTATAGGACTAATTTCCAATAAAAATGGTTTTAAATCTTTTATTTGAAGATATGATACTGCAATATCTACTAAGTCTGATAAACTTTTTTGATTTGCTATAATTTCTAAAACGCTATTACTTTCTTTAGGTACTTTATTAACATATTCTCTTATTTTTTTCTTAGTATTTTCTACTAATTTTGTTTCAATTTCTTTTTTTATAATCATATCATCTATTTCTTCTACTATAGATTCTAATATTTCAGAATTTTGGTTTAAATATCTTACTACTTTTCCTCTTTTTATACCAACTATTTCAATATGCATATTCCCGTTACTTACTATTTCTTTTTTTACTATTTTTGAGATTACACCAATATTTGAAATATTATTTTCTTCACCTGTTATAATGAATACTTCACTATTATTAAAATATGCAGCTGTGTTTATGATGTTTTTACTTTCTTCATTATCTATTTCTAATTTTATATGTTTTTTTGGGAGAAATACTATTTCCTTAAATATTATTACTGGTAAATTTTTTTTCATTATATCTTCCTCCCTGTTTTTGTCATTTATTATAGTACAAAAAAAAGTAAAAGTCTATCACTTTTACTTCAAATTTAAATATTTTTTAAATCACCTTTTTCAAGTAAATCATATCTTAATGAATTTATTCCTAATGTATAATATTTGTTTAAATTTTGTAATTTTATTGCTTCATAATTATATATAAGCATATAATCATTTTTATTTTTAATGAAATATTTATTTTTGAATCTATCGATTAGATAACCTTCTGTTTGATTATATTTTTTTAATAGATTATATTTAGTAATCATTACTTCTGGTTTACCATAAACTACAAGTTCTATATTTGGATTTTTATTATATCTTTCTTTATAGTTTTCTAGTATTTTTTTTATTAAATTATCATTTAGTTCATATGATAATGTTACTTTATCTATACCTATAGAATGAAGGTATGCTATAGAATATGAATTGGTAACATTTAAAGATGTATCTGTAATTCCTTTTTTATATTTATAAATACTACCAACTTCTTTTAATAAATAATAATCATTTTTAAAATCAAATTTATTTATTACTCTTGGAAGCGATTTTATAGCTTTATCACTTTTGATATTAGAATCATAATCTATATATATATTATCAAACTTCTTATCTTTTACATATTCATATAATTTATCATTATGAACATATAATGATTTATCTTTCTTTTGTATAAAATCTGGTACATCAATGTAATAATCTTTTTTTAAATAATTTATTTTTTTTAATCTTTGTTCATTTAATTTTAATATTGCTTCTCTTCTAATATTATTAAGAATACTTACTGGTACAAATAGATTATCATCCAAGTTTATTTCTAAATTATTTAAATTATAAACTGTATTTCCTAATTTATTAATCTGTTTTAAAACATCTTCTTTTGTTGTTTTATTATTTATAGATTTCTCTATTTTTTTATCACTGTAAACCTTAACAATATTATTTTTTTCTTTTAATGTTAAACATATTTTTTTATCATATTTTATATCTATTTTTCCACTTATATTTACTTTACGATTTTTTTTATCTATTTCTTTTTCTATTTCATCAAGTTGCTTATTATCTGTAGTTTTTACTACAATATTTCCTTTTATATCTTTTTTATTAGTTTTAATTTTTACAATGTCATTTTTATGAGCATCTTTTACCTGTTTATTATTTATATACATATTTGTTACGGTAAATCCTATATCATCTTCTAATATTCGTATACCATCATTTACAGACAAATTATCATTTAGTTTACAAATAATATAATCTTTTTTTATTTCTATTATATTCCCTATTTTTATTCCCATATGATTTGGTCTATAGGTGTTTACAATATTACTATTATCTTCATGAAATAAAAATCCTTTAGTAAATTTTCTATTAAATATTTTTTCTAGTTCTATAAAATCTTGTTTTGTTATTTTAGTATCTTTGCAATTATAATAACTATCAATTACTTTTCTATATATTTTTGTTACTAAAAAAACATATTCTGGTCTTTTCATCCTACCTTCTATTTTTATACTATCAATGTTAGATTCAATAAGTCTACCTATATTTTCTAAAGTATTTAAATCTTTCATACTTAATAAATATTTATTAGTTATTATTTTATCATTTTGGATTTCTAAACTGTATTTTTGCCTACAACACTGTGCACATGTTCCTCTATTTCCACTTCTTCCACCTATAAAGTAACTCATTAAACATTGTCCAGAATAACTTACACATAGTGCTCCATGAGCAAATATTTCTATTTCCATATTAGTTTCTTCTTTTATTTTAGCAACATCTTCAATTTCTGTTTCTCTAGCAAGAACTACTCTTTTAATTCCTAATTCTTTAGCAAACATAACACCTTCTTTGTTATGAATATGCATTTGTGTTGATGCATGTATTTCAAACTCTGGATAAGTTTTCCTAACCAAATCTATCATTCCAATATCTTGCATGATAAATGCATCTACATTAATATTAACTAATGTATCTACATATTTCATAAATGCTTTAACTTCTGTTTCATATATTATAGTATTTAAAGTTACATATATTTTTACATTATATAAATGACAAAATTCTGTTGCTTCTTTTATTTCATCTATATTAAAATTACCGGCATAACTTCTTGCTCCGAAATTTTTTCCACCTATATATACAGCATCACATCCCGCATATACAGCTGCTTTTAATGCCTCCATATTTCCAGCAGGAGATAATAGTTCAACTTTTTTCATAACATCACCATGATTATTATATCATAGTTATTTATTCTTTTAAAAGTTCAGATAAAGTTACTATCTTAAGTCCTTTACTTTCTATATATGTTATTGTACTTGGAAGTTCATTTATATTTTTATCAGTCACTTTTAAAGATACAATATCACCTGAACTTATTTGATTTTTAACATCATTATATAAATTATTATCTATAATAATAGATGGAATAATTGTATAATTTTTATAAAGTGAACATGTTTCTAAATGTAATTTATTTTCTTTTTCTTTGTAACAAAAACTGTATTTTTTATCAGTAAGTTTTTTTATTATAGTATCCATCCAAATAAATGAACTATCTTGATAATTACCATCATAACTAAGATTTCCAAGCTCATGTTTATCCATAACAATACTATTTATAATATCATTATTCTCTTCAAACCAATATCCATCAATAAAAAAATTTAATTTTATATTTTTTAGTGTAGCTATGTCTTTAATCTTTTTTAAATCTTCTGGTTTAGTATTTTTTTGAATTAATATTATTAAACTAATACTCTGTTTTATAGAATTACCTTTTATGATATATTTATCATAATTATTCTTTAATGTATTTTTAGGATTTTTTTTATCATATACTAATAATTCCTTATTAAAATATCCTAGTCTTTTCATTTTGTTATAACTTTCATCTATATTAACTTCTCTTCCTGATATTCCTGGAATAATTCCATTTTCTATTAAAACTGCTTCTTCTGGTTTTTCACTGTAATGTGAACTTACAGCTTTAATTTGTACCATAATATCATCTTCGTTTTTTAGTTTATCAACTGTTGCGTTTGTATATAAAATTCCAAAAGTAACTAAAGTAAGTGTTCCTAATATATTAAAAAAATTCTTCAATTTTATCACCTAATAAATGATATGAAGAATTTTTCTTGTTATTACTTATTATAATTGTATTTTATTGATGATGAGGGCAATTTATCTTGTACTTCTTTTAAGTAAATATCTAAGGTATTTTTCTTTTCGATATTTAAATAAGGATATATAGTTTTTATTTCGTTCTTTAACTTTTCAAGTTCTGATTCAGTACTTACATTATGTTTTAATGCCTCTATTATATTGTTATATTTATTATCAATTTCTAACATATTAATATTTAATTTATTAAATAAGAATTCTTTTTCTGATTTTTCTAATACTGTTGTTTCATATATAATTTTATAAACTTTATAAATCAAGTCATCATTTTTAGTTCTAATTGCCTTTGCTACTAAAAGTAGAATATCTTTTTTAGTTAATCTTTGATTCATATTAATATATTTTTTGTTATCCTTATTTTGAGAGTCTACCTCTTCTTTTACAGTACTATCTTTTGTATTATTATCTTTTATTAATTTCTTATTATATTTTGTATAAAAATCTTCTAATATCTTTTCTTTTATTAATTTTGTATAATCAT
The DNA here is from genome assembly GCA_944371445.1 of uncultured Bacilli bacterium. Classification (GTDB taxonomy): domain Bacteria; phylum Bacillota_I; class Bacilli_A; order RF39; family UBA660; genus RUG12867. Next base: position 3,188 of record CALVXR010000054.1, on the reverse strand, counting down.
TCCAACTTTCTAAAGATATCTTTTCATATGAAAAACTATATTCGTTTCCAGCAAAAGTTCTAAGCGATGCTTCTACTTTACGATTTAAATCTTCATTTAAAAATTTATGATAATTTTCATCGCTTATAGCAAGAATATTTTTTTTAAGTTCGTCATTACTTTCTACTATGCCATTATCTATAAACTCTTTTAATTCTTTTTGCATAGAAATAATCATTTTATCAATAGATTTTTTATTTAAATTATTACTTAATTCGTTTAGATAACTAGAAATATCAAAACTGTTTTCATATTTTTGAGCAACTTGTTTTAATGAAATAGTTCCTTCTAATAATCCATAAATCTCTTCTTTAAGTGCAATTTGAATAATATTTAAATAAAGATTTTTTATATCATTAGAATTTAATATCTCATCTCTTTCTTTATAATATTTTCTTCTTATTCCATCAGTTACATTCATGAGTTCATTAAGTTTTTTTCTAGAACTATAATCATTACTAGCGACTTTTCTTTGTACTGCATTAGCAAACTCTCTAAGTTTACTTTTATTATCTCCATATTTATTTTTTATTTTTTCTATTTCATCAGCTTTACAATTTTTTGTAAATATACTATCTTCTAATGAAATAATAAATTTGGAACTTCCTACTTCACCTTGTCTTCCTGCTCTACCACGTAACTGATCATCAACACGTTTAGAATTACCATAGTTTGTACCTATTACACATAGTCCACCAGCATCTAAAGCTTTTTCATCAACCTTTATGTCAGTCCCACGACCTGCCATTGCAGTTGTAATTGTTATCATTCCATATTTTCCGGCATTCTTTATTATTTGAGCTTCTTCTTCTAAACTATTTTTAGCATGCAATGTATTATGTGTGATTCCCTCATCACTTAATAATTTAGAATAATATTCACATTCCTCAATTGACTCAGTACCTAATAGTACCGGTCTTCCTTTTTTATGATTATCCAGTATTTCACTTAATATTAGTTTATCTTTATCTTTTTTATTTAATAGAACTTCTGTATCATAATCTACTCTTTTAAGTTCTTTATTCGGAGCCATTTCAATTATATCTTTATGGTACAATTCTTTTAATTCGTCTTTTGCATCAATTAATGTTCCACTAAGTCCCGCTACTTTATTAAACATTCCAAAAAAGTTAGGTTGTGTTATTACGGCGGTTGTAAGTGATGATGAAGTAATGTTAACTCCTTCTTTAGCTTCTATTGCTTGATGGATTCCTAAAGAAAATTTACTATCTTTTGATATTCTACCAAGATTACTATCAATAATTTTTATTTTATTATCAATAACTGTATAATCAATGTCCCTTTTCATAAGTAAATCAACAGTTAAAGCATCATTAATATAAGTAGCGTATTTTTCGAATGGTAATATTTCTTTTGTTTCTCCATCTATTTCAATTATTTCTTTAGTATATCCAAATTGTTCTAAAATGTCATTTATTACTTTTACTCCTTCATCAGATATAATAATATCTCCATCTATTTTTGAATAAACAACATAGTTATCTAATTTTGTTTCTTCTAAATCATATATATTTAATGATGATAAAGGTTTATCTACTTGTGTAAATTTATTAGTGCCACTATAATCACTATACTTATGCATAGTTTCTACAACTTTACGTGCTAATTTATACATTTTTTTATTATCTTCATTTTGTTTAGATAATATATATGGTGTATTAGCTGAATCAATTAATATTGAATCAAGTTCATCTACTATAGCATAATTAAGGCCTCTTTGTACCCTATCTTCTTTGTTCATTACTGCATTATCTTTTAAATAATCAAATGCATCTGTTGAAGCAGTTACGTAAGTTATATCAGCATTATAACCTTCTCTTTTTTCTTCCGAATTCATATTTTCTGATACATATTTAGCACTAAGTCCCATAGTTGCAAATAACTCTTCATTTTGTTTACAGTCTCTTTCTACTAAATATTCATTGGAGGTTATGATATGCACTCCTTTACCACTAATAGCATTTAAATAGGCAGAAAGAGTTAGAGCATATGTTTTCCCTTCTCCAGTAAGCATCTGCACTAAATCACCATTATTAAGTGCTATTGATGTTTTTACTTGGCAATCATAATAATTGAATGCTTCGCTACTATCATTTTTTTCTTTCTTTCTTTTTTCATCTAATTTATTAAAAGCACAATAAATTGCTGAATATGCATCAATCATTATGTCATCTTCTGTTTTACCAGATGCTAACTCTTTTTTGAAGTTTTCTGTGACATTTTTAAAATCATCTAGATTTAAATTTTTATATTTACTTATACTTTCTTCTATTTGAACAAAGATTTTTTCTAATCTCTTATTTTTACTATCAAATAGTTGCATAAAATCATCTCCTAATTATTTTTTCCCATTAATATTTTTAATATTACTATTGAGATGGCACATATAATAAGAAATGATATTGTTACTATTATTCCCATAGACAAAACACTGCCATTTTCTTTTAATTCATCTATTTTTTTTGAAACTTGAAATTCTATTACTTTTTCAGAATCATTTCCCACATTTATATTCCAAGTATATTTATTTTTATAAATGTTATCCGCATTATTTTTTAAAACCTTATTATTGGTTACTATATTTAAATTTAGATTATAATTTTCAACAAAATTACAATTAAAATCTCCATATAATTTTATATAGTAACTATTTTCAGTTTCTATAAATATATTATTAGTAAAACATTCTTGAATAATTCTAGACTTTTCAATCTCTTTTCCCTTATATTCAAAGTACAACTTTGCTTGAATTTTAGAACCATTTTTATTAATAGTTTTTTGATAATATTTTGACAAATCATCATTAAAAACTGGAATTTCATTTTGCTCTAAATATAAAATATTTTCAGCATCATGTGTATTTATTATCTGATTTTTATCTACATCAATATTTATTGTTTCTTTAAAAGAATCATTACTTATATTCAATGTGTAATTTGCTGAACATCCTGTTAATAAAGATATAATTAAAATAAATAAAACTATTTTTTTCATATTCTTCCCTCTCATAATAAAGTCAAGTATTTTCTATACAAAACTTTATAATTTTTTATTTTTTTATTTATTTCAGTTATTTTTTAACTGATTTTTATTTCTTTTATTTATATTTACGCATAATGAAAATTGTT
>CALVXR010000053.1 GCA_944371445.1 uncultured Bacilli bacterium | reverse complement strand
GATGAAATTAAAAGTAATTATTGGGAAAAACCCATTAATTTGAAGAATGAAAAATTTCCTTTTCCAAAACAAAAAAATAAAAAGAAAAAGACTGTATGAAATTATTTCATTTCATTACAGCCCCTTTAAATCCACACACCGAATGCTATAGCCGCCATACTAAGTATTAAGCCAAACACCCAAAACATTTTAACAATATCTCTTTCATCCCAACCTAGTTTTTCTAAATGATGATGAAGTGGTGCCATTAAAAATATTTTTTTACCAAAATATCGACCTGCTATCATTTGAATAATACATGATAATGTTTCTATTACAAATACTCCTGCTACTACTATTAAAGTAATTTCATGACTAGTTAAGATTGCAATTGAAGCAAGTGTTGCACCTAATGATAAAGATCCCGTATCACCCATAATAACCTTAGCCGGGTGATCATTATAGACGAGAAATCCTAATAGTGATCCTACTAATATGAAACAAAATATAGCAATATCTTCGTGTCCTGCAAGCCATGTTGTTCCCCATGAAATAAGGCCAAAAGATAGAAATGCCATAACAGAAAGACCACCTGCAAGTCCATCTAAACCATCTGTTATATTTACTGCATTAGAAGTTGCTACTAAAATAAATAATATAAAGAATCCAAAGAAAAATCCCATAGGTATTTTTATATTTAATGTATTTATATTTATTCTAGGTTCATTTCCGCCCTTTACATATAAATAGAAAAATACAGCTGCTATTAAAATTTGACCAAACAGTTTTTGCCATTCTGTAAGTCCTATATTATTTTTTCTTTTTATTATTAAATAATCATCTAAAAATCCAAGTAAAGCATAAGCTATAAATACAAATAATACTATAAATAAATGATCAGTAAACTGAATTTTATCCATCAGTAACAATATTATAACTGTCGCAATAGTAGTAATTATAAATATAAGTCCTCCCATTGTTGGTACTCCATCTTTACTTTTATGTTTTTTTGCTAAAAATATACTTACTTTTTGTCTTACATTTATTTTTTTTAAAACTGGTATAAAGAAAAGTCCAAATATAACTGAAATAATAAACCCTATCATCATCGATAGTACGGCTTTTGCTAAAATTAACATTCTATCATCTCCTACATAAATTCTAATATAATTTGTTTATCGTCAAAATATTTTTTTTCTCCTTTTATAATTTGATAATTCTCATGCCCTTTTCCGAGCACTACTAGTATATCATTTTTTTTAAGTAATTGCATCCCTTTTTTTATTGCTTCTTTTCTATCCGGAATTATAATATAATTATCTTTATTTATATCTTTTACCATATCATCTATTATATCCATTATTTCTTCATCTCTTGGATTGTCACTAGTAAATATAACATAATTACTATTATTTGTAGAAATAGCTCCCATTATCGGTCTTTTTAATTTATCTCTATTTCCACCACAACCAATAACAGTATAAATATTCCCATTTGTTAAATATCTAATATTTTTAAGAACTTTTTCTACTGCATCTGGTGTATGTGCATAGTCAACTATTATTATATTATCATTATACATTATTTTATCCATTCTACCAATAGGTGGAATTAATTTTTTTATAATTTTATCTATATCTTTAAATCCCATTTCTGTAAGTGTACTAATAGCTGCAAGTAAATTATACAAATTATATTTGCCAATTAGTTCTGTTTCATATGTATCTTTTTCATTTATTTTAATTACGCTTCTATCAATATATAACTTGTAATCGGTAATTTTGTAATCACTATCTGAAAAGCCATAAAATATATTTTTATTATTTTCATTTACAAAATTTTTATAATGCTTATCATCAATATTTATAATAGCTTTTCCATTACTCTTAAGTTTTTTAAATAATTTTTGCTTTTCTTTTATATAATTATCGATAGTAATATGAAAATCTAAATGATCTTGTGTTAAATTAGTAAAAATTGCATAATCAAACAATAATGTTTCTACTCTATTATAAAAAAGTGCATGACTGCTTACTTCCATTATAACGTATTTGCAGTTATTATTTTTTGCTTCTAAAATCATATCATAAATATCATAAATATCTGGTGTAGTATTATTTAAGTCTCTAACTTTACCTTCTACGTAAAATCCAATTGTTCCTATATATGCTGCATTTAAGTTTAAAATTTTAATCGCCTCATAAAGTAAATAAGCAGTTGTAGTTTTTCCGTTTGTCCCTGTTATTCCGACTAAACATATATCTTTTATTTGTGGATAAATATTTTCTTTTAAATAGTCTAATAGATATTTACGTGTATCATCAACTACTTCTGTAGGAATATTATAATTACCGTGTTCACATATAATTTTACTAGCACCATTTTTGATAGCTTCGTCTATATAATCATGGCCATCTTTTTCTGTACCAGTAAGCGCTAAAAAGATATCTCCCTTTTCAATTTTTCTAGAATCAACTTTCAGTTTCATATAAAAAACACCTCAATATATTGTATGACACAATATTAGAGGTGTGTTCTATTTAACTAATACACTATCTATATATTCTTCTACTACTTTTCTATCATTAAATGGAATTCTATCATTTCCAATAATCATAACATCTTCATGTCCTTTACCTAAAATAAGTAAAATATCATTTTCTTTAAGAAGTTCAATTCCTTTAATAATAGCTTTTTTTCTATCTATACATACTTCATAATTAGTATTTTTTGCGTTTTTTATAATATCAGCTACTATTTGATTAGGGTCTTCAAAATGAGGATCATCATTTGTTATTATAGCTTTTTCTGTTAAACTTGTTACTATATCAAACATTATAGGTCTTTTTATTCTATCTCTTTCACCAGTACAACCAAATACTACATATATTTTTCCTTTACATATTTCTTTTACAGTATTAATAATTTTTTCTATAGCATCTGGTGTATGGGCATAATCAATTATAATAGTATTATTCTTGTATATTATTTTATCCATTCTACCAAGTGGCGATGGTAAAGTTGGTATAACTTTCATAATTTTTTCATTACTAATTCCAAGTTCGCTTAAAATTGCTGCAACTCCTAAAACATTATAAACATTATATTTACCAATAAAATTTGTTTTTAAACACACTTTTTCGTTATTATGGATATAAGAAAAAGCAGTCCCTTTAGCATCCATCTTATAATCTGTAACTTTATAATCACTATCATTAAATCCATATGTAATATTGTTGTTTTCTTTTAACAAATAATAATCTTTATAATTATCATCTATATTTACTATTGCTTTTCCATCTTTTTTCAACTTTTTAAACAATTTTTGTTTTGCAAGTGCATAATTTTCCATTGTTTTATGATAATCTAAATGATCTTGTGTTAAATTAGTAAAAAGTGCGATATCAAAATCATAACCTTCAATTCTTCCAAATGATAAAGCATGACTTGTAACTTCTAATAAAAAATATTCACATCCATTTTCATATGCACTTAAAAACATATTATATGAATTCCAAATATCTGGACTAGAATTAGCAAGTGACATTACTCTGTCTTCTAAATAAAATCCAATAGTTCCCATATAAGCACTTTTATAACCTAAATTTCTAAGAGCTTTATAAACTAAATATGCAGTTGTCGTTTTACCATTTGTTCCTGTTATTCCAATAAATTTCATTTTTTTAAAAAGAGGTAAATAGTTTTCTTTTAAATAATTAAGTAAATACTCTCTTGTATTTGGAACAATTTCATATGGAATTTTATATGTTCCATGTTCTGCAATTATTTTTGAAGCACCATTTTCGATAGCTTTATCTATGTAATCATGCCCGTCGCTACTAAAACCTTTAATAGCAACAAATATGTCACCTTTTTTTATTTTTCTCGAGTCTGCTGTTATATGTATCATTTCCATCACCTATGTCATTATTTTACTATAAAATATGTTAAAATTCAACCTAGCAAAATTTTAAAATAAAAGATACATATCTACATTGATAGTGTATCTTCTTTAGTAAATTTCCTAACTTCATTTATTTTATTATATTCTATACTTATTTTTGTATTATTATAATTTCCTAAATTTAAAACAATTTTAGTAATATTATTTTTATTATAATATGAATCAATATATACATAACCTACTTTATCACTAGTTTCATCCATATGTAGTTTTGAAAAATCATTTACGCTCATACTATAACTTTCTTTCTTATTACCATTTTCATAATTAGTAGTTGATTCTTTATTTGCTTGAGATAAATAAGAATAAATATTTTCTGCTGATAATTTATTTATATCAAAAATTTCTTCATTAAGTTTTTGAAATTGTCCATTATTAAATATATAATAAACATTATTTTCAATAAAATATGTTTGCATAGTCTCATTTATATAGAAAAGTGTATTTTTACCATAAGTTTTACCATCTATACTATATTTGGTTATAGGAAAATCTAATTCATTTAAAAACTCAATGTCATAATGAAATTCATAATTTTTCAACCTAAATAGAGAATTTGAACTAAATGATTTTTCCTCACTTTCATAAAAATCTCTAGCATCATCAAAACTCATAAACGAAAATATTAATGTAAAAAACAATATATATACAAATAAAATTGTTAAAGCTCTATATCTTTTATTAGAAAAATATTCTTTTATATTTTTTATATTCATTACTCAATCACTTTTCCTACAAAATTATTTTTATCTTGAAACCCATTAGCAAATGAAGTTGCACTCATTTTTCCTTTTCCTTCTGGTTGCACCACTTTAAAAATAATTTCACCATTTGATACTTTTACACCAAAACCATTTTTATAAATATTAGTTATTTGACCATTAAATAATTCTGGAAAATAATTTTGTGATATTTCCGCTTCCCAAACTTTTAACACTTTTCCATTAAAAATGCAGTATGCTCCAGGAAAACTATTAAGGCCTCTTATTTTATTATATATTTCTTTCTTTGTTTTAGAAAAATCTATTTTTTCATCTTCTCTTTTTATATTAAATGCATATGTTACTTCACTTTCGTCTTGTTTTTCTCTATGGTTAGTTCCATCTATAATTGATGGAAGTGTTTCTAATAATAAGTCTCTTCCTAAAATACTTAGTTTATCATGTAGAGTAGATGCAGTATCATCATCATCAATTTCTATCTCTTTTGAAGAAATAATATCGCCAGCATCCATTTCCTTACTCATATACATAATAGTTATCCCTGTTTTTTTATAACCATTCATAATAGCTCTATGAATTGGTGCTCCTCCACGTAATTTTGGAAGTAATGATGCATGTACATTAATACAACCTAATCTAGGTAACATTAAAAGTGTAACTGGAAGAATTTGACCATATGCACATGTTATAATAAGATCTGGTTTCCATGTATAAATTTCTTCTTCTGCTTCTTTTATTTTTTCGGGTTGTATAATTAATATATTATTCTTAGTAGCGACTTTTTTTATTGGAGTTTCTCTTATTTCTTGTTTTCTACCAACTTTTCTATCTGGTTGTGAAACTACTGCACTAACTCCATAATTTTCTATTAATCCCTCTAAAATAGGAACTGCAAAATCAGGTGTTCCCATAAAAACTATTTTTAAATCTTTTTCTAATTCTATATTTTCTATATTCACATTATCACCTTACTTAATTCTACCATAAATTGGTATTTTTTTCTATAAATTTATTGGATTTAAATCAATATCTACATACACTTTATTATCATCATATTTATTTTTTAGATATAAAAGTGAATCATATACATCTTTTTTGTTTTTATATTTTAATATTATTTTGTAGTAATAATAATCATTAATTTTAGGAATACTATTAGGTGCTGGTCCCAAAATTATAACATTGGTATTTTTCGCTAAAAAGTTTTTAATCTTTTCACTTTCTCTAAATGCTAAATTTTCATCTTTTGATTTTATCTCTATTACAGATAAATTACAATATGGTGGATAATTAAGTTTTTTTCTAAGTTCTATTTCTGTATTATAAAACTTTTCATAATCGTGAGTACTAGCCATAATTATACTATAATGATCCATATTAAAACCTTCAAATATTACTTCTCCTTCTTTTGTTCCTCTTCCTGCTCTTCCTGCAACCTGATTTAAAAGTGAAAAAGTTCTTTCTGCACTTCTAAAGTCAGGAACATTTAAACTAGAATCAGCATTTACAACTCCAACTAATGTCACATTGTCAAAATCTAATCCTTTAGCAATCATTTGAGTACCTACTAAAATATTGTATTTTTGATTTTTAAAATCATTTATCATTGTATCATAAGAAGATTTTTTACTAGTAGTGTCAGCATCCATTCTAAGTACTTTTACACCATCAAAAATCCTTTTTATTTCTTCTTCTAATTTTTGAGTACCTATTCCAAATGTACTTAAATTATCACTATTACAATTAGGACATTTTTTATTAATACCTTTTCCATAACCACAGTAATGACATCTCATAGTGTTGGAAGATTTATGATATGTAAGTGGGATATCACAGTGTGGACACTTATCTGTATATCCACAGTCATGACAAGTTACAATCCTAGCATATCCTCTTTTGTTTAAAAGAATAATTACTTGTTCTTGTTTTTGTAATCTATCATTTATTTTGTTAATTAATTTTGAAGAGAATATACTATTTCCTTTTTTTATCTCTTCTTTCATTGAAACAAGTTCCACCTTAGGAAGATTTGTATTGATTCTTTCTTTTAATTCTAACAGTTTATAAATTCCTAATTTAGCTCTTGTGTAACTTTCTATAGTTGGAGTAGCACTACCTAATAATAAAGGTGCATCATGATACTTTGCTCTGAAAAGCGCAATTGAAATAGCATTATATTTAGGATTATTTTCTTGTTTATAAGAATCTGAATGCTCTTCATCTATAACGATTACTCCTATATTTGTAAGTGGTGCAAATATAGCACTTCTAGTACCTATTACTACAGAAACTTCTTTATTCTCTATTTTTCTCCATTCATCATATTTTTCTCCATTTGAAAGTTTACTGTGTAAAATAGCAATTTGTCCCTCGAATTTATTTTGAAACTTTGCTACAAATTGTGGTGTCAAACTTATTTCTGGTACCAAAACTAAAGCAGTTTTACCTTCATCTAAAACCTTTCTTATTATATTCATATACACTTCTGTTTTTCCAGAACCTGTTACACCATGCAATAAATAAGGTACAAATTTATTTGTATTAAAAACTATTTCTACAATTTCGTTTTGTTTTTCTGTTAACATGATGTTATTATTAGTAGTATTGCTTATATGAATATTTCTATACACCTCTTCATCTACTTCTTTTATCACATTATTTTTTAATAAAGTAGCTACTGAAGAGATAGAAATATCTGATAACTTCTTTTTTAATATTTTTGCCTTTTTTTCGAATTTCTTTATTATTTGCTTTTGAAGTTCATTTTTAGCTAAATTTAAAGCTTCATTATAATCTTTATTTAATAAAATATATTTTTCATATTTTTTAGAAACACTAAAGTCTTTTTTTGCTTTTAATGCTGCTGGTAACATGGTTTGATATGCTTGTATTTTTGTCGATAATGTTATTTTACTTATAAACTCTCCTAGTTTTAAAAGTTCTTCGTTTAATATAGGCTTATCATCAGTATTTTCTATAATTTCCTTTAGTTGATATTCTCCTTCATAACTATTTTTTATATTTAAAACAAAACCTTCTAATTTTTGTTTTCCAAATGGAACAATAACTCTCATTCCTACTTTTATTTTATCTTTTAGGTTTTCATTTATCTTATAAGTAAACGTTTTATCTATTTTTTTTGCCTTTAATTCAACTAATACTTCAGCATACATATAACCACCACCTTAATTATAGAAAAAAAATACATTATTGTAAATGTATTAAATTTGCATTAACTTCTTCTAATGCTCTTCCAATTTCTTTTTTTGATTTATACTCATTTTCCTTCAATTGATAATAGGCTGTTTGCTTCATTTCATGTGCGCGCTTAGCTACTATATTTACAAGAAGATATTTTGACCCTACTTTTTGTAGTAAATTATCAATAGATGGATATATCATATAATCACTCTCCTAACTTGATAATACAACATATTTACACCATGTGCAAGCAAAAAGACATAAATTTACATTTTTTTACAAAAGATTTTACAAGTAAATGTTTATATTTTAAATTTTATTACTATTAATAATCTCATATATTAATTTTACATTTTCTTTTTTTTCTTTAGAAATAGAAAATGCACTTTTAATTTTTTCAAAATCAATAATTTTATTGTAATATATAGTAAGTAATTTTTCCCCTTTTAATACATAATCATTAATTTTCTTATTTAAAACAACACCAACACCATAATCAATTTTATCATCTTTATTACTTCTACCAGCTCCTAGTTCATGAACAAATTTTCCCACTTCAAGTGCATCAATAGAATTAATATACCCTTCATTATCACTGTAAATATCTATTTTATTTATAGATTTTGCAATTTTTTCAATGTTTCCGTTTTGATAATTAATTATTTCTACTAATTTTTTATATGCTTTTCCGTTTTTCAAATTTTCTAAAACCATTTTTCTAGCTTTTTCAATGCTTATATTAAGTCCAATAGAAACCATATAAGTTGCAAGTTCTACTATCAAATTAGTTAAATTTTCATCGCCATTATCTTGTAAAACATCTATTGCCTCTATTACTTCTAACCCGTTTCCAATATTTGATCCAAGTGGAAAATCCATATTAGTTAAAAAGCATATTACTTCTTTATTATAATTTTTTCCTATTTTTATCATTGTAGCTGCTAATTCTTTTGCATCCTTTAAATTTTTCATTAAAGCCCCACTACCAACTTTTACATCGATAACAAATTTATCAGCTCCGCTGGCTAACTTTTTACTCATTATACTTGATGCAATTAAAGCAACACTCTCTACTGTTCCAGAAACATCTCTTAATGCATATAATTTTTTATCAGCAGGAACTAAATTACCAGTTTGACTAACTATTGAAGCTCCTATAGTCATTACTTCGTGAGTAAAGTCTTTTCTATCAAGTGCAACATTAAATCCTTCAATTGATTCAAGTTTATCAATTGTTCCTCCTGTATATCCTAATCCCCTTCCACTCATTTTAGCAACCTTAACGCCTAAAGATGCTACTAATGGAACTAAAATAAGCGTAGTCTTGTCACCTATTCCACCTGTAGAATGTTTATCAACTTTTATTCCTGGTATTGAAGATAAATCTATCTTTTCACCACTATTTAGCATAGAATTTGTAAGATTTAATATTTCCTCATCATTCATTTTATTTATACAAATAGCCATAAGTAAACTACTCATTTGATAATCTTTAATATTTCCATTAATATATTCATTTATAGCATATTCAATTTCTTCTTTACTTAAAATTTCTTTATTTTTCTTTTTTGTTATTATATCTATAATATTCATATTATCACCTAAAATGATTATACCATAAGTTTAATCTTTTTATTATTATAAATGGATTATGTATGTAAATTAACTTTTTTGAAAAACATAAAAGTAAAGACTTAAGCTTTACTTTTACTTGATAAAAAGGTAACTTTCTCTGCTACTACTTCAATTACTTTTTTAGGATAATCTTCTCCTGTTTCGATATTTCTAGATTGAATTCTACCTTTAATGCCTACAAGATCACCTTTTTGACAATAATTTGTTGTGCTTTCAGCAATTCCTTCCCATAAAACACATGAAATAAAATCTGTATCATATTCTCCGTTTATATTTTTATAACTTCGCGGAACTGCTAATGTGATATTAGTCACCTTCTTTCCATTTTCAGTTTGATTAAGTTCGGGATTTTTAACAAGTCTTCCCACAATTACTGTTTGATTTAACATATTTATTCCTCCTTCGAATACACTATAACAATTTAAAAAAAAGAATACAAATGAATAATTTTCAATTTTTGTATTCTTTTATAAACTAAAAATTTATTTTTTTAACAATAATTTTTTATTTTTGTCTTTATGATTTACAATTTAAATGATATTCATACTTTTTTATTTTTTTTGTATCTTTTGAAACAATTATATTAATATATGAATCATCATCACATTTTTCAAGATTTTTTAAATCATATTCTTTTCCATATTTATTAGCCTCTTTTAATGCTTTTAAAGATACTTCATTAATATCTTGTCCATTTACCCCTGACATATAAGTTTCATAATAATCTTTAGCATATTTAAGCATCTCTTCTTTATAATTAACTTTATTTCCACATCCTACTAAAAGTAAAATTAGTGTAATTAATAAAATATTTTTTTTCATATTAAACTCCATTTCTATTCTTTTTTTTACTTTGATTATTTATGCTTTGCTTTAGTTTTTTCAATATATTTTTGTTTTTGACTAAGCTTGTTTTTCAATCTCTTATATTCAACGAAATACTGACTTTTTTGCCAATCTGTTAAAGATGACATATCATAATTTTTTATGTTCAATATAAATAAATTTCCAATATCTTCTTTATTTAAACTATCATAAGTAAGCCTTTCACTATGATCTTTCTTTTTTACTAAATATACGCTATCTGTAAATAATGGATAAAATTTATTGCCCTCATCATCTAGAACTCCTACTATATTATTATGTATTGGAGAATTTCCAAAATCTACTGTTTTAGCTTCATATGTTTCCATATAACTTTCAAGTCTAAAAATATCAGCACTCTTTAAATCAGTTTTAAAACTTTTTAATAATTCTCGTTCATATAATAAATCTCTTATTTTTTTTCTAATCATTTTTTTTCACCTCTATTATTTTTTCTATTGCAAGCCAGGGAAGGAGTGCACACGTTTTTCTACTTGGTTGTAAATATATATCATTATATACATTTGCTTCTTTTAATAATTCACTATCATATTCATCGCCATTTATCATTTTTTTAAAATTTTGAAGTATATTATTTAGTTCTGTTAAATTCTTATTTAAAAGTATTTTTATCATTATCGATGTTGAGCTAGTACAAATTGCACAAGCTTCACCATCAAATCTAATATCTTTGATAATATTATTTTCTAATTTAACCATCAAATTTACTTCATCAATACAACTTTCATTATTAGAATTTACTTTTATATAAGAATCATCATCTATCATTCCTTTATTAAAAGGATTAACATAATTTTCTAAAATTATTTCTCTTTTGTTACTTATTTCCATAACGAATGTCCCCCTACATAGATATTATACTACAAAAAATTTAAATTTAAAAAAAATAATGTATTTTAACATTATCTTTTTATTTATAATAATATTATTATATTACAAATTCTATTTAGCTTCTACTATTAATTTGATAGCAGTTCTTTCTTCTCCATCAATAGTAATATCAGTAAAAGCTGGTATACATACTAAATTTTTACCAGATGGAGCTACAAAACCTCGAGCTATAGCAATAGCTTTTATCGCCTGATTAAGAGCTCCTGCTCCAATTGCTTGTATTTCAACTTCTCCTTTTTCTCTAAATACCCCGGCTAAAGCTCCTGCTACTGCATTGGGATTTGATTTAGATCTTACTTTTAATGTTTCCATATATTTTTCCTCGCTTTCTATAAAATATTATGCTGATGATTTCTTTTTATTCCTATAAAAAGGATTTTTATAATATGACGTTGTAAATTTTTAATAAGGAGGAATAATATGGTATTTAACAAAAATATAGATGGATATACAAATGAAGAAGAATTTATAAAAATTTTAAATGATAAAAAAATTAAAATTTTAAATCCCTTATTTCAAGAATTTGTTAAAGATTTATACAAAGATTATGAAATAAATGATAATGATAAAATAAAATGTTATAAAAATGAAAAAAGAGAAAAAGCTGATTTTATTATAGAAATAAATAATATTAAAAAGAGAATAAGTTTAAAAAAAGGTGTTAAAAATTCTGTTCATGTTGAACCTATTTGGACATTTACTAAATTTTTAAAAAACAATAATATCCCCGAAAATATTATAAAATTATACTTGAAATTTCATTATGCTGATGGTACTATTGATGGACGTGGAGAAAATAGAATGAGTAGTGAAGAATATAAACAATTATATCAAGATGAAATAAATTTGATTAATAATTTTTTTAATAATCCTCTTCTATTAGAAAAATGTGCAAAAAGATTTGTTCTTGGTCTTCCTGAAAATAATGAAATTGATGTAATTGTATTTGGGGTTACTGAGGACTTTATTTGGATGACTAAAAAAGAAATAATAAATTCTGTTTTAAGAAAAAGAGATAATATTTTTACGGGGGTCCATTTTGGCCCACTATTTTGTCAGCCTCAAAATAGATGCCTTAATAGAAATACAAAATACGAATTTGCAAGAAATTATATTCAAATAAAATGGTATCATTTATCTGATGATATAATTGAAGAACTTAATAATAGGCACACCAAAGAAAAAATTATGAATAATTAACTAATTAAATTAACTTTTTGTGCTATGTTTTGTATAAAAATAATATTTTTTTAAATTTTTTACTATTTTGTATTGACATTATTTATATATATGGTAAAATTATATTTGTCAACCGATTGTGGTGGCAATTATAAATTTGCAGATGTAGTTTAATGGTAGAACCCTAGCCTTCCAAGCTAGCTACGTGGGTTCGATTCCCATCATCTGCTCCATTGGGAAATCTGTCCGAACTTTTATAGTTTAGACTTAATATAGAAAATATCAATTTCAAAAAGAAGTTGATATTTTTTTGCTTTATAAGTTAAGAAAGGACGGGTTTAAATGATTAAAATTGTAACGAAAGAATTAGAATTTGATAAGGAACTAAAAAAGAAAATTGAATTTGTATGTGATTTTTGTAATACCACTCCTACTTTTATAAATGGAAATATAAGAAATATTGATAGAACAAATCTCTCATACATTGAGCCACATAGAATAATTATCAAAGGAATAACATTTCTTGCATTTAATTACTCTAAAACTTTATACATTAATAATTTATCCAATAAACTAGAAATAAAGGATTTAGAGGCATTTATAAAAAGGTTAACTTAATTAATAGTAATTTATATCAACTTCTTAAAAACTAGTCATATTTGGCTTGAAATCGGCTTATGTCTTGACATTTTCTGGAAATTCTATATAATAATCAGACAAGAAAACGAGTTTTATGTTTTTGAGGGGTGCAATATGAAACGAAGTTTAATTCATATAGAAAAATTAGTAGTAAATTCAAGAGGTGTCAAAGACATAAGATAGTTATGTTTTTGTCGCCTCTTTTTTGATGACACAAGAATAAGAAAGGATTGATGATTAATGGATGAAGAAAAGAAAATCGCAGGTATTTATATAAGAGTATCTACCGAAGATCAAGCACGAGAAGGATTTAGTTTACCAGAACAAGAAAAAAGACTTCGTTCTATGTGTGAGTTTAAAGGTTATGAGATTTATAAGATTTATAAAGATGCAGGTATAAGTGCTAAAACAGGTAATCATAGACCAGCATTTGAAAAATTAAAAGAAGATATTAAAGCAAAGAAATGTAATACTATTGTTGTATTAAAACTAGATAGACTTACACGTTCGGTTTATGATATGGAAGATATAATGAAATTCCTAGAAGAAAATAATGCTTATCTTGATTGTGCTAATGATGATATAAATACCACAACTGCAAATGGTAGAATGGTTGCAAGACTACTTACAACAGTTAGTCAAAATGAAATTGAAAGAACAAGTGAAAGAACTAAAATCGGTTTAGCTGGAGCAATTAAAGCAGGTAATATTCCACACAAAGCACCATTTGGTTATAAACACGTTGATAAAAAACTTGTTCCAGATGAGGCAACAAAAGACCAAGTTATAAGAATATTTAATTTATATTATGAAGGTAATTCCTATCAAACAATAAGTAATCTTTACAATGAAGAAAAAGTATTTGGTAAAACTAATTGGTGTGATGGAACAATATTAAAAATAATAGAAAATGAAATATATAAAGGCGACTTCGTTCACGGAAAAAGAACAAACAATCCTACTTATTATGAAAATGTTGTTGAACCATTAGTTAGTCGTGAATTATGGGAAGAATGCCAAGTTCAAAAGAAAAAGAACTCTCGTAATTATAAGCGAGATAAAGATTATTTATTCTTACAAAAACTTAAATGTCCTAAATGTGGAAGAATATTAGGTGGTAATGCTACTAGAAAGAAAAATG
Organism: uncultured Bacilli bacterium; assembly: GCA_944371445.1. Taxonomy (GTDB): domain Bacteria; phylum Bacillota_I; class Bacilli_A; order RF39; family UBA660; genus RUG12867. Next base: position 1,500 of record CALVXR010000053.1, on the reverse strand, counting down.
GAAATGTATATTATTACTATCAATGTCACGATTGTAAAATATCAATTAAAGAAACTGATATTGAAAAAGAATTTGATAATTTTATAAATGAAATTCAAGAGTATGATGCAATCGTAAATCAAACACTACTACCAATGATTAAAACTAAATTAGATAATCCAAAAGATAAATTAGTTAAAGAACTTAACGAACAAAAGCAAAAAGCAGAACGAATTAGAAAAGCATATATTAATGGCTCATTTACGATTGAAGAATATGATAGTGAAAGAGAAATTGTAGAAGATGTTATTAATAATTTAGAAACAAAAATTAAAGAATGTGATATATGCGAAGAACTAAAATTCACACCAGAAGATATATTAATTAAAAGAGATATTGATTATATAAATAAAATTGTTTATCCAGAAGAATACGAAGAACATACTTATATGTGGAAAGATTATACTAGAAAAGAAAAATCAGATTTGATTATGAGATATGTTGATAATGTAGAATTAGAATATTATGGAAACAATAAAGTAAGACTTGGCGAAGTATATTTTAGAGAAAGTATTGCTAAACCAATGAACGAATTATATGATGCTGGTTATCTTGATAAAGTTGATTATGCACTACTTGGTAATGTTGAAACTAAATTAAGATTTAGTGAATATCTACCAATAGAAAAAGTTAGTGAAATAGTATTCACATTAAGGCAATATTATAATGTAGGTTATTTTGAAGCAACTTACTATTATGATAATAAAGTAATGTATTTCAATGATTATGAAAATAGAAATATTGTAAGAATATTCCCAATAGAAGATTATAAAAAAATGGATAAAATTGATAAACTACAATTAGGTGTTATCTATATTGGTAATAATGAAAAATGTTTATTAGATAATAAAGAAGATTTATTTACTAGCATACCAGAAAAAACTAATTGTAGAGTTTATGAACTTGATGAAGAAACTAAAAAGAAAAAATTTGAATCAATAGAAAAAACAAAACAAAAAAGAGAAGAATTTTTAAAAAGAAATGATGTTGTTAGTCAAGAACAACGATAGTTGCTCGTGAAATTCTTGACTAACAAAAGATAAAAACATAATGGAAAAAAATCAAAACAAAAATACTTTTTTGCTTTTTATGTTATCTACATAAAAAGATTTTTTGCTAACTTTTTTCTAAAAAAAGTTATAACAAACGTGGCACGTTTTATCAGACAATCTGATGAAAGTGGCGATAGTTTGTAGAAAAAATTATGAGAACTTTTACTTACGAAGTTTGTAAAAGTAGCGAATAATTTTCATAGATAAAATAGAAAGCAGTGCTTTGTATTTTATCAAATGACTTATGAAGTTTTACTCCTTATGCTTTAGCATTTGGAGTATTACGAAATAAGGCAAACGGATTCTAAGGTGGTAAACCTTAGCCCCCATATTTTGATATAAACAACGTGCAATGTCAAAATATATAGGGGGTTAGAGATTTTGACGAGCAAAATATACCTTCTATATA